>SLCY01000069.1 GCA_007125585.1 Bacteroidales bacterium | reverse complement strand
GGCTCACTCACCATGGTTGACAAGAAAGGCCGTTTTGTGGAGGCCATGGGAGAGTTTGCCGGCCGTTATGTCAAGCCGGAGTACATCGGCGACAATGATCCGCCGGAGGAGCGCCCGGTGGATGTGGACATCATCATCAAGCTGAAGACGGAAAACCGGGCCTTCAAAGCCGAGAAGTACGAACACTCATACCCTCACTGCTGGCGCACCGACAAGCCCATATTGTATTACCCGCTCGACTCCTGGTTTATCCGCAGTACCGCCATCAAAGACCGGATGATAGAACTGAACAAGACCATACGGTGGAAGCCGGAAAGCACCGGTACAGGACGTTTTGGCAACTGGCTGGAAAACCTTCAGGACTGGAACCTGAGCCGTTCGCGTTACTGGGGTGTTCCGTTACCGATATGGGTCACTGAAGACCGGGAAGAACAGGTGTGCATTGGTTCCGCCGGGCAGCTGAAAGATGCCATTGAACAGGCAATAGAAGCCGGCTTCATGAAGGAGAATCCGCTGAAAGCGTTTGACCCCGGCGACATGTCGGAAGAAAACTACAAAAAGTTTGACCTTCACCGTCCTTATGTGGACGATGTGGTGCTGGTATCCCCTTCCGGTAAAAAGATGTTCCGTGAGCTTGACCTCATCGATGTGTGGTTCGACAGTGGCGCCATGCCTTATGCCCAGTACCATTATCCTTTCGAGAACAAAGAGGTTTTTGAGGATAACTTCCCGGCCGACTTCATTGCTGAGGGTGTTGATCAGACCCGGGGCTGGTTTTTTACCCTGCACGCCATTGCCACCATGGTATCTGACTCTGTGGCTTTCAAGGCGGTGGTTTCCAACGGGCTGGTGCTCGACAAGGCGGGCAACAAAATGTCGAAGCGGCTGGGCAATGCCATCGACCCCTTCGAAACCATTAAAAAATTTGGCCCCGATGCCACCCGTTGGTACATGATCAACAATGCACAGCCATGGGAGAACCTGAAGTTTGACCTCGAGGGGGTGGAAGAGGTCAGGCGGAAGTTTTTCGGCACCCTTTACAACACCTATGCCTTCTTTGCATTGTATGCCAATATCGATGGCTTCACCTACAGCGAAAAGGAGGTGCCCGTTGAACAACGGCCGGAGATCGACAGGTGGATCCTTTCCGAACTGAACACCCTGATCAGGAATACGGATGAATGTTATGACGATTTTGAGCCCACCAGGGCCAGCCGGCTGATACAGCGTTTTGTGGATGAGCACCTGAGCAACTGGTACGTTCGCCTCTGCCGTCGCCGCTTCTGGAAGGGCGACTATACGCAGGACAAGATATCGGCTTACCAGACCCTTTACCGATGCCTGGAATCACTGGCAAAGATATCCGCACCCATCGCACCCTTTTTCAGTGAAAGGCTGTTCACTGACCTGAACGATGTTACCGGCCGGCACAAGGTGATTTCCGTGCACCTGACAGATTATCCGCAAGCCGACCCTTCGATGATAGATGCCGCCCTTGAAGAGCGCATGCAGCTGGCACAAAAGGTCTCCTCCATGGTGTTCGCCTTGCGCAAGAAAGTAAACATCCGGGTGCGGCAACCCCTGAAAAAAATCATGGTCCCCGTGCTGGACGACCATTTTCGCCACCAGCTGCATGACGTGGAACAGCTGATCCTATCAGAAGTGAATGTAAAAGAGCTTGAATACCTTGAAGATACCGCCGGGGTGCTGGTCAAAAAGATCAAACCAAACTTCAAATCCCTGGGGCCCCGCTATGGCAAGATGATGAAGCAGATTGCAACAACCATCAAGAGCTTCTCGCAGGAGGATATCCAGGCCATTGAAAATGAGGGGAAGGCCATGATCGATGCAGACGGGCAGCAAGTGGAGATCACCCTTGACGATGTGGAGATCATGTCGGAAGACATCCCGGGATGGCTGGTTGCCAGTGAGGGCAACATAACTGTGGCGCTGGATATCACCATCACCGAGGAGTTGCGCAATGAGGGCATCGCCCGCGAGCTCATCAACAGGATACAAAACCTCAGAAAAGAAAAGGGTTTTGAGGTCACCGACAAGATAGAGGTCCAGGTACAGAAACAAGAGGCGATCACCCGTGCACTATTCAATAATAATGATTATATTTGTTCGGAGACCCTGGCGACGAACTTGTGTTATGTAGACGACATTAAAGACCCGGACAAGGTCCCTGTAGATCTGACAGATGATCTGCGAACGTTTGTATTGATCAGAAAGAACAAGAATAAATAACCAAAAACAACCGAGTGTATGGAAACCAAACGCGAAAAAACACGGTATTCCGATGAGGAACTCCAGGAGTTCAAAGATATCATCGAAAAAAAGCTGGAGGAAGCGCGGGCAGGGCTGAAGTTACTTACAGAGGCCTATACCACTCAGAACGCCAATGACACAAACGACACTTCCCCGTCTTTCAAAATCCTGGAAGAAGGCTCCCAGGTACTTTCCAAGGAGGAGAACGGACAATTGGCAGCCCGTCAGCAGAAGTTTATCCGCGATCTTGAGAATGCACTTATCCGCATCGAGAACAAAACGTATGGCTTATGCAGGGTCACAGGCAAACTGATCTCCAAAGATCGTCTCAGAAGTGTTCCCCATGCCACCCTGAGCATAGAGGCCAAGATGAACAGAAAGCCAAATGAAACCTAATCAGAGGTTGTCTGTAATGTATGCCGACCCCGGCAAATGGACTGACGCCCATTAATGTGGCTTGTTTTGAAGAAGAAACACATCCCCTGGATAGTGATACTGACCATTTTATTGATTGACCAGGTCGTCAAGGTCCTGGTCAAGACCAATATGACGCTTGGTCAAAGCATCCCTGTATTTGGGGATTGGTTCCTCATTCATTTCACTGAAAATTATGGGATGGCTTTTGGGATGGAGTTTTCCGGCGACTACGGAAAGCTTGCCCTTAGCCTGTTTCGCATCATCGCCGTGTTGTTCATCGGGTGGTATATCCACCGGTTGGTAATAAAGCGGGCGGCCACGGGGCTGATCTTTTGTGCGTCAATGATCATGGCAGGCGCATTGGGCAATATTATCGACAGTGCCTTTTACGGATTGGTTTTCAGCGAAAGCCAATTCAACCAGGTTGCCAGCCTGTTTCCTGAAGAAGGTGGCTATGGTGCTTTTCTGCATGGCAAGGTGGTAGACATGCTTTATTTCCCGGTTATCAAAGGAACATTCCCTTCATGGGTCCCTTTTTGGGCTGACCAGCCCTTTATTTTTTTTCGTCCGGTCTTTAATGTTGCCGATTCGGCCATCACGACCGGGGTTTTTATTTTGATCATTTTTCAGAAAAGGTTTTTTGGTTCCCAGTCGCGTCGAAAAGATGCCGCCTGGCAGCAGATATCCGTTGCAAGAAACGATGCACGCTCCGGGGCGGATGACGGTGATGAGCCAATATCTTCTTAACTATGAACGGTTTTCTTTTTGAGCGGATCATCTTCGGACCCGTAAGAAGTCGTCGCCTGGGAATTTCTTTGGGTGTAAACCTGTTGCCGCTCGATAAAAAGCATTGTACTTTTAACTGCCTTTACTGCGAGTGTGGTTGGACGATGACCCGGCCGGGAGAGGCACAGGATTTCCCGAAGCGGGAGGATATCCGGATGGCGCTTGAAGAGCGGTTGGTGTCGATGCGTCGGAGAAGGTCCCTGCTCGACACCATCACTTTTGCGGGCAATGGTGAGCCCACCCTGCATCCCTGCTTTCCCGGCATCATCGAAGACACCATATCCCTGCGCAACGAAACCTACCCCCAGGCCCGCATTGCAGTACTCAGCAACGCAAGCCTGGCAGGCAACAGGGACATTGCAGGGGCCCTCATGAAGGTGGAACAAAACATCCTGAAACTCGACGCCGGCACAGAAGACACTTTCCAAAAGATCAACAACCCAAGGATAGATATCAGGTTACAGGATGTGATAGAAAACCTCAAACAGTTCAGGGGCCGGATGATCATTCAATCATTGTTTGTCCGCGGTTCCTACAAGGGTGTTGCGTTTGACAACACCACGGAGGAAGAGGTTGGCGCCTGGCTTAAACACATTGAGATGCTTGAGCCGGAGCTTGTGATGATCTATCCCATAGCGCGGGCCACCCCTGCCGAAAATGTGGAAAAAGTCCCCATGGAAACCCTTCAGGAGATCGCAGACAAGGTTGAATCGTTGGGCATTGCCACGGAGGTGTATCCTTAGCCCCTGTCATCTTTGAACCCCATGCCCCCTCTCTTTCACCCTTCCAGGATGGCATTGATCTCATCCAGCATGTCTTCAAAGTGCATACGTGTCAGTGCGTTTGCGGCATTCCCTTCGCGGCGTTCGATCGAAGCCCTTACATTACGGAGGTTGTCGCGCATGATATGTTTTCTTTATTGGTTTGTAATGTAGTGAATGTGCTTATTCGCTAATTTCTACGCTCCACTGAAAAGCCCGGATGCCCTGGGCTTCTGCTGTCTCATTGATCTTCTTCACGCCGCGAAGCAGTTTGTCAGCTTTTTCTTGCTCAACAACAGCAAGTATCGCGGTGTTCAGGGCAGGCCAGGTGTGCGTTCCCATGTGCGGTTCGCCGGTTTCTGTGCCCCGGCCCATGACGTCCTGCCACTGGGTGAAACCACGGGTGCCAGTCCGGTCAAGTAAATGTTCAACCCTTTCGGTCAGGGCCTGGTTGTAGACGATGAATATTGCTTTCATGCGTTATCATTTCGTTTC
>SLCY01000090.1 GCA_007125585.1 Bacteroidales bacterium | reverse complement strand
CAACCTCAACCTCAACCTCAACCTCAACCTCAACCTCAACCTCAACCTCAACCTTAACCTTAACCTCAACCTCAACCTCAACCTCAACCTCAATCTCAACCTCAACCTTAACCTCAACCTTAACCTCAACCTCAATCTCAACCTCAATCTCAACCTCAACCTCAACCTCAACCTCAACCTCAACCTCAACCTTAACCTCAACCTTAACCTCAACCTCAACCTTAACCTCAACCTCAACCTCAACCTCAACCTCAACCTCAACCTCAATCTCAACCTCAACCTCAACCTCAACCTCAACCTTAACCTTAACCTTAACCTCAACCTCAACCTTAACCTCAACCTCAACCTCAATCTCAATCTCAACCTCAACCTCAACCTCAACCTCAACCTCAACCTCAACCTCAACCTTAGCTTTTATGCATAAAAAAAGGGAAGACCTTTCAGCCTTCCCTTTTCTTTGGAAACGAAATTACTACTACCGGGTAACCTGGACCCTGTGGGTTTGAAGACCCTCGGGGGTGGTTACCTGAATGAAATAAACGCCGTTTCTGAATCCGGACACGTTGATCTCGTAACGGTAGTCCTGAACGCTTGCGCTATAGACCACTTGTCCGAGCATATCAACAGCCCGTATTTCCTCAATCACGGACCCGTCTGAAACAATGTTCAGTGTGGTTCTCGCAGGATTGGGGTACAGTGTAAGTGTTGACAATTCCGTATCAGCGATGCTTGTGTCGTCGATCTCCATTACAACATGTTCTTCCACATCGTCATCGACCACACTTACTGTGCCGTCTTCTGGCCAGTAATCATCGGCTGTTACGGTATAATTGTAATCACCGGGCACGATGTTTTCGAACACATAATCGCCGGCAGCATTGGTCATGTCGCCGAGTGTGATGACGGCATCGGTGATGGCATCACCTTCTTCGTCCTCCACGACAAAGGTTACCGTATAGGCTTCCAGGATCAGGGTGACGGTTTCGGTAACATGGTCGTCCACAACGCTCACCGTACCTTCTGCAGGCCAGTATCCATCGGCTGTGACTGTATAGTCGTAATCGCCGGGTACGATGTCTTCGAACACGTAATCGCCTGGATCGTTGGTCATGTCGCCAAGTGTGATGACGGCATCGGTGATGGCGTCACCTCCTTCGTCTTCCACAACAAAAGTCACATTATAGACAAGCACCTCGATATCGTCAGGGAAACGAGGAACGATCTTGAGCTCATTCCAGTCATATACGATCACACCGGTAAGGTTAACAGGACCGTGCGGAATCTCCATGCCATCAACTACATCATATAAGTACGTCATCAGCACGAATTCGTCAACACCATCGGTGATCACATAGTCTTCTCCGTTTTCGAACACATCGCCATCGTCAACATCGACAAATGTCATGTTTTCGAGCTTGATCAGTTTGGCCTGGTCGTCCATGGTGACATCTCCGGGGAGGAACACAGCGGGATCAACCGGTGTATTATCGATCGCAGGCTCTGTATTCTCTTGCGGCTGGTATTGAAGGAAGCCAAAGAAGTCATTGAGCTTGCCCACCACATTGGTAAGCACGTCATACAGTTCGTATTCGGTGGTTATCACTCCGGGGCCGTCATCGATTAGGATGGCTGCCGTTTCGTCCTGGATGAACTTCCTGCCACGGAAGTCGCCCTGGGCTACGAGGACAGCTTCGCCGGTGTATCGATACACCGTTTCATCATCCGGCATTGCGCGCAGTTCGGCCAGAGTGGCTACGTCCACGATAGATACGTCCACCACGATGTGCAGGTAATAGATATCCTCGGGGTTCTCCACTTCACAGTTAACGTCGGCAAGCATGGTAAGCTTCCAGTGATATTCCCCGGCAGGGAGCTCATCTATTTCAACGATCACATCGCCGGCATTGCCTTCCCAGGCAACCGGATCACCATCGTCAAGGGTCCATACCAGGCTGACGGGTCCTGTACCGGGATCAATCTGATCAAGCGTCACTGTTACCGGTTCATTATCCAGTATATGCAGTTCGTCATCAACCGGGACAACAACATCGTTGAAGGAAATTTCAACGGCAGGCACAGGATGGATCACAACGGTCCCGTAATATATTTCTTCCGGGTCGATAACATAGCGGCCTACATTATCCACTATAGAGGTGATCACGATATCATAGGTGCCGGGTTCCACTCCTTCGGGATGTGCTTCCGTGGGCCAGATAACATCGCCTTCGAAAAGGTCTTCAAGTACGTGTTCAATTCCGTTCACGGTAAACTCGATGGTCAAGGGTTCTTCACCCACAACAACTTCCGAGAGGGTAGCGACAACATCTTCATTGTGACAGAATTCTTCTTCAAAGCCGGTAGCTACATCCACGCCGTTGAGGGCGAAGATAAGCTGCGGGTCTCCGTACACTGTCATTTCAACATCATCATGTGCCAGCACAAATCCATTCCATTCCCCATCTTCAGACGCTGAGAAATCACCGTCGTCAGTGATGACAGCGACATGCAGTGTCGTCTCATATGTGAGGGGTGAGCGGATCTCGATGTGCCATGTTTCCTCTAAGCCGGCGTGGTCAAGCAACACTGTGCGAACGATGGCTTCAGGGTCGGCTTCAAGAATCATATCACTCAGGAAGAGCTTGTGTCCGGCAGGCACGTCCTCTGCTATCTCGATATGGAATTCAGCAGCTCCATAAAACAGGTGGATCATTGTTCCTGCAGGGATGATCTCTTCAGACATGAACTGAGCGTCCACCATCCAATCATCGGTAAGTGCCGGTACGGTAAACCCACCTTCTTCGATGAATTCCATGAACTCATCGGGATATGTGGTCACCGCCATCACTTCGTTTGTCTCCGGATTGGTTACCTCCAGCATCGTGTTCTCTCTCGCGTCTATCAGTGCTTCGTATACGCTGCCCGAAACAGACACTTCGGCAGAGCCGTTAACCGGGGTGAACGGCAGTGTTACACCGAGCGGGGATTTCAGGGTAGAGCCATCCAATAAGTTCACATGGGTGTATCCAACATCGACAAAATTGAACCGGAGAGTGATAAGGTCCGTCTCGTCCTCAAGCTCCATCCCGCCTTCCTCAGTGATCACCAGTTCCATGATCAATGGGTCTGTTCCCCCAATGGTCCATTGGTCGCTGTATTCACTGTCATAGCCGGCATATTCCATGATGTCATTGTCATAACCTATACGCAGGCTGATGGATCCCACATTGGGGAATTCGTCATCGATGCCACTCAGCTCAACGGGGATTTCAACGTCGGCCCCGCTGTACTGGTATACATGGGGGATTGTCAGTTTTACGTCGAACTCCATGGGGATAAATACACCGTTGACCATCTCGATGGCGAGCGGTCCGGCAGGTGCAGAGATTTCGGTTCCCGAAAGGAAATGAACTTCTGCTTCAGTAACTGCCGTGTAGGTAAATTTGATGTTTGCAATTGGTTCACCTAAATCTGAGAGGTCAATGGCTGTATCGCTTGTAAGCATGATACGCAATTGCCCGTCGCCCTCCAGAGAAATCTGAACAAAGTCAAAGTCCAGGTTTTCATTCAGAACCACTTCTTCGTATATCAGCTGATCATCGTTGAAGCCAACTTTCAGGTCAATGACCTCGATGGCTGTAAATCCTTCGCCTTCCATCGTAACAGGCATTTCATACACCTGGTCCGGGACAACGTCTTCAACGGTTTCCATAGAAACAGTGCCGGCAATCAGCTCGGGATCCGTTACCACAGCGCCATTAATGAAAGTCACGTCATCGTTATCGACAATATCTCCTCCTGCCATGATCTCGGTCTTATCGAGGTCAAACTCGATATCTACATCGTATCCACCGGCGAAGATGAATTTCAGGTCAAAAACTTTTTCATCAATGTCGTAACTATTCATTGCAAAGTCCATGAAGGTAACGATTACAATACCATCCCCGGATTGTGGCACCCAGATGATATCCGGGCCGGTGACGAATCTGTTTTCTATCCCGTTAAAGCCTGTCAATATCTGGGGATCAAAGGTAAATGCAAGCTGAAAACCTTCCACATTGGTAAAGTCCTCCATATATACAGGAACACTGACAGCGCCAGGGCCTGCTTCTACTTCACCAATGGTTATTGATTGCGCCTGAGCAGTTATACCAGAAGTTGCAAACAGCATTACCAAAAACAGGTAGTATATTAATTTATTCATTTGCTGTAATTTTTTGCGTTTATAAAAAGGTATTTTCATGAGTAATATTGATTGTTCTGGTTAATAACTCACTAACAGCCTAAAACAAAAGGCTTTAGAAAACGGCTTGTCTTTAAAACAAAAAAGGCATGGTATATACTGCCTATTTGAACTTCGTTTATATGCAGCCTGTTTCGCATGGCCTGGTGCTGTGTTTAATGAGAACCAAAGATCTATAATAAATGCTATTCCGGGAGGGAGCCTCCCGGAATAGCATTTGGGTCATTACTTCATGAGTGTGAGGTTTCCATTGGCAACGAATGTCCTGGTTTGTCCTTCTACGGTTATTCTGTAGATGTACAAGCCGTCACCGCCACCGAGGTCTGCGCTATTCAGTTCAACTGTGTAGCGTCCTGCCTCTTGGGTTTCATCTACCAGTTGGGCAACAACCTGGCCCACCCTGTTGTATACAACCAAATTCACTTTTCCACTCTCCGGGAGGGTGTACTCGATAGTGGTTGACGTACGGAACGGGTTGGGGTAGTTCTTGACAGATAACTCCTCAGCGCCAATATCTGTGACTCCTGTTGGGATATCAGCAGATACAGCATCTGAGTTCAGGTTAACGTCAATTCCTTCCAGGTCGAAGTTGGCAAATTCGGT
>SLCY01000067.1 GCA_007125585.1 Bacteroidales bacterium | reverse complement strand
CAAAGTCTTTGACCTTTCAGCACATGAAGAAATAAACAACAACCCCGGCCTGCACTTCAGGATAATGTCAGTGGGCGAAGGATCCGACGGCTCAAGCGGAAACCAGCGCTTCGACAACCTTTCAGTTGATGGTACTCCTGTGGAAACAACACTGCCGGCCACGGCACTGAGTATTACATCCATAAACCAGGGTGACCCGGTTTATGCAAATGAGCCGTTCAGCATCACCATACAGGCCATTGACGAAGAAGGGGCTCCTGTTGCCGTGGATTCCGATGTCGAGATAAACCTCAGCCTGGCCTCTGGCACAGGAACCCTTGGAGGCAGCCTGACAGGCATTCTCGAAGCAGGAAGTTTCTCAGTGAATATTGAAGGGGTTACCTATGATACCGTGGAAAGCGATGTGAGCATTACCGCTTCTGCAGATGACATGGAACCTGCCACCAGTGAAACCTTTGACGTTTTATTGAAAACCTATAACCTGAGCCTTACGATCAACATCCCAGGAGCAGGTGAACTCAGTGGAGAAGGCGATTATGAGGCAGGCGAAGAGGTAACCATCGTAGCAGATGCAAACGAAGGCTATGAATTTGTAAGATGGACCATTGACGGAGAGGAGATCTCGGAAGACCACAGCCATACATTTGCCATGCCTGCCCAGGACCTTGTCATCAGGGCAGAATTTGCCGAAGAGATAACCGGAGACCTTATGCTGGTACATTACTGGCACTTCAACAATTTGACCGGTGCTACCATTACCGATCCGCTGGAATCAGATTATTCCATAGGGGTCCTCAGCGCATATATAACCTATCCTGGCGAAGGTGCCGGATATATGGACGCAAGGACGCACCGTGAATCTGACCCAGTGTCCAACTTTAACCTCAGGCTCGGACAAGAACCAGATCAGGGTGCCGTACTCAGGGCAAGAAATCCTGCCGCTACACGGGAACTGCTTTTTGAGATCCCATCCACAGGATTCGAAAGCCTGGTGGTTACTTTTGCAACCACAAGAACTGAAAATGGTTCGCAGGCACAGCGGTTTGAATATTCGGCTGACGGTGGTGATACCTGGGTAGAGGTAGGCGATGATTACGAAATCCCATTTATAGAGGATGAAGAAGGAATCTATCTGCACAAAATCATTGAACTTGACGGCATTGAAGAGGTGAACGATAATCCTGACCTGTTTTTCAGGGTTCTGTTTGTAGGTGAAGGCAATGAAAACACAAGCGGCAACAACCGTTTTGACAACTTCACTGTGGACGGAATCCCCTTGTCTGATGACGTAAGCACCTTTGAACCCGAAACGCTGCCCACAATCTTTGTAAATCCCAACCCGGCCCGCAGTTACTTCAATATTACGGTAACTGAACCCGGCACGTTGGTAAGTATTTATAACATCAGCGGACAACTGATATTCCATGAAAAAGTGGAAAGCACTACGATCACATTGGATACCAGTACGTTCGGTTCAGGTTTGTATTTCATCCGGGGAATCAGCCCCTCGAAAAACCTGCCGGAAACATTGCGCCTGGTCATTCCGTAGCAATGTAACTGTTATTGTACTGATCAATAAAAAAGCCGCGGGAGCAATAATACCCGCGGCTTTTTTAAAATATACCAAAAGAGATGTTTTTTGTTGCGGTGAAAAACGGCCATTATTGATGGGGAACCTTGTGAAAACATAGAAAGCCATGAAAACGGGCTGCAGAGGGGTCTAATCTTCGGCAGAGACCTAATATCGAATATCGGTTTTGTTTTTGAAGATCTGTTTTTAACTTTACATAAAAAACCAGATCCATGAAACGACCTTTATGCACATTTACCATCTTATTATTAAACTTATTGACTTGGTTAAGTGTGGGTGGAACCCATTATCCGACCACCAAAAACGCCGTCAGCGTTGGATATATACCAGAGGACAACATAGAGCTTAATAATCCTGATAGGATTGAACCACAGCTTATCCACTTCTGGTTCTTTGGCGGCGACATCCCCAATAACACCCCGCTGGAATATCTCGGCACCACCTTCAGCCTTGTGGATGGTGCCTTGATCACCTACCATTCCGCCCTGGAAGGCTATCCGTTTCATCCCGACCATCACAGCTGGCGACAGGCATCTATGGAGCGCCGAAATGCACCCACAGGGATCAACTATCGACCGCAGGGCAACAGCTGGATACCATATGAACAATCGGGAATGCGTGGCATTCAAGTACGGCAGCCCTACAGGGGTGATGCCGGGGAAAATACCGTATTTCTGCACATACCAACCACGGGCTTCGAAGACATCGTCGTTGGGTTTGCTGCCATGGACCAAGGTGATAATGAAGACTTGATGGCAGCAGAAGAATTACTGATTGACTATGCCATAGAGGATGGAGAGGACTGGTTCACCACAGGACTGGATGAATCCGTTCTGAAACTCATGCACGAAGAATACCTCCTGTATGAGATCGACTTTTCCGGCATTGAAGCAGTAAACAACAACCCGGATTTTGTATTGCGCATCCGTTTTGATGGTCAGAATCTATACCTGAATGAGGGGGACAGGGTAAGCTTCAACAACATCAGTGTGGATGGCATACCACTTGAACCACCAGACTTGTACACCGTTACCTTTGAAGTGAAAGATGTGGCTGGCGATGAAATCGCAGATGCCATCATCACCCTGGGCCCCTACACCAATGAGATGGGTGATTATGTGTTCCAAGATGTTACTGCAGGCAACTATATTTACGTGGTTGCAGCCCTGGGTTATGATGATAGGGTCGGAACAATAACAGTGGAGGATGATGTCACCATAACCGTCGTGATGAAAGAAGAGGAAGATGAAATCCCTGATGACCTTACGCTCATCCATTACTGGTTTTTTGGAGGCGATCTGCCCAACGATACCCCACTTGAGTCTATCGAACCTGCTTACAGCCTGGCCGGCGATGCCCGGATCACGTATCATTCAGCCCTGGAAGGCTACCCCTTTGATGTAGACCATCCAAACTGGCGAAAAGCCTCCATGGAACGACGCAACAGACCCACAGTAATCAATTACCGCCACCTGGGCAATGACGGTATTCCATTTGATGAATCAGGTATGCGCGGCATACAGGTAAGACAGCCATTTACCGGAGATGCAGGGGAAAACACTGTTTACCTTCACCTGCCAACCATAGGCTACCAGGATCCCAGGTTAAGCTTTGCTGCCAAAGATAACGGAAACAGTGAAGACCTGATGGCAGCAGAAGATCTGGTGATAGATTATGCAATCGATGGTAGCGGACAGTGGCTCGTCGCCGGTTTGGAAGCAACAACCATCCCATTGCTTTTTGAAGAATACCAGCTGTACGTAATTAACTTTTCCGGTACCGATGAAGTGAATGACAACCCGGACTTCAAAGTACGTATCCGTTTTGACGGACCCAACATGGACCTGGACAATGGCGACAGGGTGGTTTTCAATAACATTGCCCTGGACGCATATCCCAAGGAAGAAACAGATGTGGAAAACTACAGGTTATTGCCCACCATGCTGGTCAGCCCCAACCCTGCAGAAGAATTCTTCCATATTGATGTGGATGAGCCGGGAACAATGATACGCATTTTCAACACCAGTGGCAGCCTGATCTATCAGGAGCGAATGGCAGATAAAAGACTGACAATTGATGCGGGTCTTTTTGGCTCCGGAGTATATATCATCCAGGGGATCCCCCCTTCCGGTAACGAGCCAGCAACCAGGCGCCTGGTCGTACCATAATATTTCAACCCATCAAGCCCTGATCAGCAAGAAGCCATGGGGTGATCTGAACCATCGGCATTTTTCATAACAATGGTTTTTTATATTCTTCCGGGATTCTTGCAAAAAATGGTTTTCTTTGCTGTCGTAAAACCCAGAAATGTATGGACGGACTCACCGGGGTATTTTTCAGTTTATGCATCTTATTGTTGTTCCTTTTGGCAGGTAAGGTATTGCGTGCCAAGGTGGTGCTTTTTCAACGGATATTCCTGCCGGCCTCCATCATTGGCGGCTTCCTGGCATTGTTCTTCGGACCATACTTGCTGGATGTGCTCCCGGAGTTTTTGTACGACACCTGGACACAGGTTCCCGGCCTGCTGATCAACATTGTTTTTGCCACCCTGTTTTTGGGTGTGGTTATTCCCGGCTTAAAGGTGATGTGGACACAAGGGGGCAGCCAGTTGTGTTTCGGCATGATCGTTGGCAGCGGACAGTACCTGGTGGCCATGCTGGTAACAGTCCTCTTGCTGGTCCCACTGTTTAACGTCCCTCCCATATTTGCCACCATCCTGGAGATCGGCTTTGCCGGCGGACATGGCACAGCCGCAGGCATGCAACAGGTTTTTACCGAACTGGGATTCCCTGCAGGATCTGCCCTGGCGCAGATGTCTGCCACAGTAGGCATCATTACAGCCGTCGTGGGCGGAGTTTTTTATATCAACATCGCCATACGCAAAGGATATTGCGTGAACCTGGATGAGACCCGGGGCATCCCGGAATTCAAGAAAAAGGGGTTGATCCCCGAGAAACAGCGGTTCACCATTTCACGGGCAACAGTAGCCTCCGAGTCCATCGAACCGCTTGCCTTCCATTTTGCCATTGTAGGGGTGGCTATCCTGATCGGATGGATCATGCTGGCCGGCATCAGACAGCTGCATCCAATGCTGGGAGGCTTTCCGCTCTTTCCACTGGCCATGATGGGCGGCATGATCGTCCAGGCCGTGTCTGTGCCGCTCAAAGTCAGCCAGTATTACGACAGACTCACCTTCGAACGTATACTCGGCTTCTCATTGGATGTACTGGTTGTTGCAGCCATTGCCTCCATCCGCCTTGACCTGTTCATAGAAAATCTGTGGCCATTCATAATATTGATGGCCGCAGGAATTGCGTGGCTGTTTTTCTCCTTGCTGGTATTGGCTCCCAGGATGTTTCCCTACAACTGGCTTGAACGTGGCATTACCGAATACGGGATGCAGAGTGGGGTCACCGCCATGGGACTGCTTTTGCTGAGGCTGGTCGACCCGTACTATAAAACAGATACAGCACAGGCTTTCGGGTTCAAACAAATGCTGTATGAACCATTCCTGGGTGGCGGATTCATCACCGCCACGGCACCATTCATCCTGGTAAGCCTGGGTATATGGTGGTCCATATGGGCCGCGGCAGGCATCATCCTGCTTTTCGGCATGATATCATGGCTCAGTGGCTGGACCAGGCACACCCCCCGTAAGAAAGTACGCTAAAGGGCTGTTGACAGACCGCTGACCATCAGCCGGGGGGATTCAGGTTTGCTGCACTGACAACCAGGCAACACAGATCATCCTGATCGACAACCTGTGAAAAGACAAGGTTTCCGGATCAAAAACGCAGGGAATAAAGCCCATCGATTGAGAGCCGCGCGCATGATATAATGTTGTTGTAACCTGCAAACAGGGTCACGCCTGGCTGGTAGCTTTTTTGCGCTGGCCAAACCCGGCCGTGATGCGGTCGAGGATGATGGCAAGGATCACCACCACCAGGCCGGCTTCAAAGCCTTCACCCACCTGCAGTCGCTGGATGCCGCGCAGCACATTGGTCCCCAATCCGCCGGCACCGATCATCGCGGCGATCACCACCATCGACAGACCCAGCATGATCGACTGGTTCACGCCCGCCATGATGGTGGGTTTGGCCACGGGGATCTGTACCTTGAACAGTTTTTGCATATTGGTGGCCCCGAAAGCATCCGCTGCCTCTGTCAGTTCTTTGGGCACCTGCCTGATCCCCAAATTTGTAAGACGGATCAGCGGAGGCAGTGCAAACACGAACGTGGCCACAACCCCGGGTACAAGGCCAAGCCCGAAGAACATCACCGCAGGTATCAGATATACAAAGGCCGGCATGGTCTGCATAAAGTCCAGTACAGGCCTGATGATCGAATTGAAACGATCGCTGCGGGCAGCATAGATCCCCAGCGGCAGTCCCACGACCATCACGAGGATCTCTGCTGTGAGCACCAATGCAAGCGTTTCCACAAACGGCACCCACAAGCCGATATTTTCGGATATCAACAAACCGATCACTGCAAATATACTGTTCTGCCACCCCGCCATACGCCAGGTCAAAAACCCAATGACGGCAATGAGTATCAACGGATGGAAAAACAACATGCCATCTTTGAGGTTGTTTACCAAAAAGAAGACAAACTCGCTGAAACCGTCAAACACGGCACTAAACTCACTGACCAGATAATCGACAGCTGCCGAGATCCAGTCTTTGATAGGTATTCGAAATGGAAGCATCAATTTATGTCTTTACAGTAAGTTATTTTTCAACTATTTCACCGGGTTTCACATCGGCGTTATTTTCACCTTCTTCGGCAAGGGCAGCAATGATGGCCCCTTTCACAATCACCCCTTCCAGCCTGTTGTTCTCATCCACCACAGCAATGGGGCCAAAAGCCATCTCATTATAGGTATTGATCACCTCATTCAAAGGGAGATCTTTGTTTACCGTTGCCGGTTGATGTAACAGGTTCTGATCGAAGGGAATTTTTTCCTGGTCTTTGTGTTTGTTGATATACTCGACCAGCTCTTTTGCCCGGATATATCCTTTAAGGTTTCTTCCGGTATCTGTCATAAGGACACCTGTCAGGCTGTTTTTCCTGATTTTCCTGAGGATTGTCCGCGGGCCGTCGCCGGGGAATGCCCTTTCCCTGACCGGTTCCATGATCGAACCAGCTGTCAGGATGGCTGCACGGTTCATGTCTTCCACGAATGCCCTGACATAATCGCTGGCAGGTTTGGAGATTATTTCCTCAGCCGTACCTACCTGCTCTATCCTTCCGTCCTTCATGATGGCAATACGATCGCCCAGGCGAAAAGCTTCATCCAGGTCGTGGGTCACAAAAACAATGGTTTTCTGCATCCTGTTTTGCAGCTCCAGCAGTTCGTCCTGCATCTGCCTCCTGATGAGGGGGTCAAGGGCACTGAATGCTTCGTCCATCAGCATGATCCCGGCATCCACAGACAGGCCGCGGGCCAGTCCAACCCGCTGCTGCATCCCGCCAGAAAGCTCTGCAGGATAGCTGTCTTCATTTCCTGAAAGACCTACCTGCTCAATAACCTTTCTGGCCTTTTCGCGGCGCTCATTCTTGTCGACACCCTGCAGTTCGAGGCCAAATTCAACATTTTCCAGCACCGTACGGTGCGGCAGGATGGCAAAATTCTGGAACACCATGCCACAAAAATTTTTTTGGCGAAACTCGCGAAGCTCCTTTTTGCTCAGCTTGGTGATGTCCGTGCCATCAATGATGATTTCACCGCCGGTTGGCTCATGCAGACGGTTCAAAAGACGCTCCAGGGTGGACTTTCCACTCCCGGAAAGGCCCATCAGCACAAATATCTCACGTTCATACACGGTGAATGATACATCTTGTACCCCCACCACATGCTTGAGTTCGTTGAGAATTTCCGCCTTGGATTTGCCCTTGGCCAATGCTTCAAGGGCCTTTACGGGGTGGCGCCCAAAAATCTTACTCAGATTTTTAACAACAATCTTTTCTTTCATACACAATAATTACCAGCAATTACGGTAGCCATTCACTGACAACATCCTGGTTATCTGCGATCCACAACCTGGCCGCGTCAAAAGGCTCCATCCCGTCTTCAATATATCCCATTACCACACCAATCTGCTCAGGTGTCCAGTAAAAATTATCCAGCAACTGGTATACATCCGGATGATTTTCTTCAAGGCTCGGATGAACAACAGTGGCAATATGTTCTGCATCGCCAAAGACCATTTTGGGGTCTTCAAGATATTTGAGGTCGTATGCAGCAAATTTCCAGTGGGGTGTCCAGCCGGTTACAATGATCCATTCCCCTCTCTCAATGGCACGTTCAAGGGCAGCGGTCATTGCAGCATCAGAACCGGACAGCAGGTTGTAGTCCAGATCGTATTCATCGATAGCCCGTTCACTGGCAGCCATCAATCCGGCACCCGGGTCGATACCTACCACCTCGCCATCAAATTCGTCGATGTAGTCGTGCAACTCTTCAATGCTGTTGGCAGTCACATAGGCGGGTACAACCCAACCAATCCGGGCCCCATCGAGATTGGCACCAAGGTTTACGACATCATCCTGGGTTTGCTCGTAATACGCCTCGTGCGTAGCAGGCAGCCAGGCGGTCACCATCGCATCAAAATCGCCACGGGCAATTCCCATCCACATGGGACCTGCATCAACGGATGTTACACCAACTTCCTTTCCAAGTTCATCTTCAATCAATGCAGCAACCACATGGGTTGAAGCATTGGCACAATCCCACAATACATATCCCAGCTCCACTTTTTCAGGCTCCGGGGCGCAGGATTGCAAGTTTACCACCATGGCCAGCATCGCCAATGATGCAAGGGCAAGAGTAAACAATTTTTTTGTGATTCTTTGTTTGATTCTCATAGGTTTTTCCTCCTGTTTTGGTTTGAAATAGTAAAAACTCCTTTTTTGGTAAAACAATGTGTTGACCTAGAAATAATACCCAATATTGATATTAAACCGCAGGTTCCAGTCAAGATCATCCACCGGAATTGGCCGGCCATGATCATCGAGTTGTCCCGCGCCCATGCCTGTTCCAAAATTGTTGGTGAGCCAGGGGTGATTCTTGCCCATGGCGAAGTCAACATATGTCCAGATGTTTCCTGCGGTGATCAGGAATCCGGGGACAAGCATGTGGCTGTCTTCGAAGTCAAACATCTGTCCATCCACTTCCAGTTGGCCATCTTTGGTCATCAGGGCATAGTCAACATAGGGCATGATGTTGGAAATGGGTCCCCAGTCGACATCAATGCCGTGTCCGACGCCAAGGGAAAGGATATTGGCCCTGGCTGCTACACCATCTCCATAATAGGGGTCACCATAAGCGCCCATCTGCACCCTGTCCATGGGATCGCCTTCATCATTTTTCGCGGCATAATCATAATTGATAAACTGTGCCTTGGTACTCCAGTTGCCAAAACTGCCGGCAAAATGTGCGGCAAAGGCATGGCCATATTCAATATCATCCAACACACTGTTATACAATCCCTGCATCTGGGCCGACACACCGGCTTCCACACCGGAGGCCAACGTGTATCCAAGGCGCACATTGAACTGGTTAAGCTCACGGATGCTCGCGGGTGCACCTGTAAGTGTGCCGCCAGCGTCGGGGATGACATTGTAGGAGTAAGTGCCTGCACCAGGGCCGCTGTATGGTGCAACATTGTGTGCGGGTCCTGCGGGCTCCTGCTGACGGAAATATGCAGCCATGATGTTTAAACGATCACTGAGGTCATAATCGAACTTAACGCCAAAGTTGAAGTCATCTTCCAGTCCGACGTAGTAACCGCTCATAAACCACCAGCTGTGTGAATTGTACATAAGGTTACCAAAAGGCACCTGGGTTACACCCAGCTGCATGTTCAGGTCGTCGGAGAAATCATACCCCAGCCAACCTTGTTTGATAAAGTGTGTGTTGAAGGTGGGATAGAACCGGTATTCAAAATTCAGTGTCACATCGCTGTATCGCGCTGAAACGTTCAACCGCCACGTATCCCATGTGGCATAATGGCTTGTGGCCGTTGCATCGGCTTCGTAGTGCTGGCTCACCACATTGTAGCGTACAGCACCCCCAATGTTCAAATAATCCTCATCATCCTGGGCAACAGTAACCGTGCCCATGCCAATCAAAGAAAACAATGATAAAAAAATTGTAAACTGCTTTAACTCCATAATACATTTTTTTGGTTTATAAATTGATAAAGTGCATACAAATCCTGTATGAAAGTCCGCTTTCACGATAACTTGCCAATTGGTAAAAGATTTGCAACAACAAACGGCAAAAAATGTTGTTGGCAGTATGCGGGCTTAAGGTAATTAAACCCAAGTGCAGTGATTCGCTAAGCGAACAGAAAACAAATATAGATAAAGATTTTGAAGTATGCAAATAATGATTTGGCGATTTTCTGAATTGTCTCGACTCAGAGATGCCGATTTGACATCATTTAATTCGCTGAACGTATCAGTTCTATTGCGGTCTCGATGATTTCATCGCTGGTCAGGTTAATGCTGTCGCCTTCTTCGGGAATTTGTGCGGTGATATGTGGTGGGACCCCTGGTTCAATGCTTTCCCCTGCGGGGTTATAAAACCTGGTACTTGACACCCTTAACCTCCAGCCATTGGCAAGATCCCGGAATGCTGGCAACCCTCCGCCACCACCAGTGGTATCTCCTACAAGGGTGACTTGATCGAGGGCTTTCATATACTGGGCAAAATATGTGGTGGCGCTATAGCTTTTCCGGTTGGTGAGCACGACCACATCGCCGGAAAACCGCAACCCGTCATGGGGTTCAATATGTACTTCTTCCAGGCGGAAATCACCATGGCCGGGGCCATGTTTAATATAATTGGTACCAACAAAAACTTTTTTATCCGTAAATCGTGCAGCCAGGTTGCGGCCATTCGTCGGATCACCGCCGCCGTTGTTGCGTACATCGAAAATCAACCCCTTGAAGCCGCCTTCGTTCAGGCTGAATATCAGGTCATCGAGATTGCCTTCACCAATGGTATTGCCAAAGCTGCCGTAATATACATAAAGAATGTCCTCCTCCGTGTTGTCTCCCGGAAGTGCCACAACCTGCAAGGGACCAAAATAACGCTGACGATCTTTGAAATAATGTCGTTCAATGATAGAAAAATAGAAGTTTTCCGGTCTTTCAAGGTACCATTGCCAATAACGCGAACGGTCGAACGGACTCACCAGGTTTACATGGCCATCGCGCAGCTCATACAACATCTTGGCGCAAAGGTCAAAAAGTTCGACAGGCCCCATGTCATCCTTCACCTGCGGCCTGTAACTGGTGTAAACAGAATCCCAGTCGACCCCTTTTTCATCAAAAAAAGAATAGTGCCGGTCGGCAAAGGTCCATATTTCTTCAAAAATACTCACCGGATCTTTGCGGGCATCAGCTTCCATGAACATTTTCTCGCACGACAGCATCAACAGGGCAAACACCGGTATAAAGCACAAGGGTTTCACGTATTTCATAGTCGTTGGTTGAGTGGTCATCCCATTGTCACATTAATTAAACAAAAAATAAAACTCCAGCACGATCTGGTGGCTGGCGTTATACAAGTTTAATCCATGGCTTCCGCTGATGCGATAATAATCCCAATGATAGCCGATGCGGAAACGGTTGGGATTATATACACCACCCAATGCGTCGCGCAAAAATATGCCGCTGCCCAGGTGAACGAAGTTGCCTGGGTGCAGCACCATCCTTTCATGGGTCATTATTTCCGAGCCGCCATCATCACTTACCTGGAAGGTGGCCCCATATTCAGGGAGCCTCACGCTGTAACCCAGCATGCCAAGTGAGATATGGAAGTCAAAATACCACTGGCGATTGAAAAAGTGCGGACCATAGGTCACATTGACCCTCGGTTTGACCTCACCCACAAAATCAGAAAATAAAAACGAGTTGCCCAGGTCTGGTGCAATACGCGCATTGGCAAACACATCGGCCTGCCCCCCCAGGTATACATAAAACAAAGAGGGGGTTCCCACAGCACGCAGATGCATAAACCTGACGCCCAGGGCAGGATTATACACTGAAGTCCCTTCATGGGCAGGGCGGGCAGTGTGAAACCCCAGGCGGGCGAATCCCCATTCCTCAATCCGTCCAGGCGTACGTACGTGGCGCGCAAAGCCAAGCACAACACCCGGACCTGAATAATGCAGGTTCGACATGCGCTGATCCAATATGCGGGCAAAGGAAAAACCCTGGTCGATCTTGAAGTAAACCAATTTGTGCGGCAATTCTGCAAAATATGAAGCCCTTAAATGGCCCCGGTCATCAAGCATGCTTGGATTGACCGGACACCACCATCCGCCGTCATCATTGCCTGTAACAGCAGGATCTGTGGCCAATGCAGATAAACCCAGCAGGGAAAACAGGATAAAAAAACTTGCAATCCTCTTCATATAAGGTTATTGTCTTTTCATTAAAAATAAAGAAGACCCACTATGTGGATTATACGGTTACCGGGTGAAAAAGTTTAAAAAACGTCAAGGTGTGTACTGTTTTCTCCAGCAGCCGGCGTGTCAATTGAAAATTGTCGTGTAACTTTGATGCCCTGAACCCGCACCATGAAAAATCTGCAAGAAAAAAGGAACCTTTTGGCAGGCAAAACTTTGGCGGAACTGGAAGCCATCGTTACAGGCCGTGGATGGCCGCGATATACTGCACGACAGATCGCGGAATGGCTTTACAGGCAACGCGCCTGTACCATTGACCAGATGACCAATATTTCCAAAAGTCTGCGGCAGGAACTTGCAGAGAATTTTGTAACTGGCCGTTCACATCCCGTGAATGCAGAAAAATCATCAGACGGAACGGTAAAATATCTGTTCGCAACCCTTGACGGGGGTTATGTGGAAACGGTATATATACCTGAAGGCAACAGGCATACCTTGTGTGTGTCATCACAGGCAGGATGCCGCATGGGATGTGCTTTTTGTATGACGGCAAGACAGGGGCTTCACGGACAACTCAGTGCCGGGGAAATACTGAATCAGATAATAAGCATTCCCGAAACTGAGCTTCTGACCAACATCGTATATATGGGGATGGGGGAGCCGCTGGATAACCTGGATGCTGTATTGAACAGCCTGGAGATACTCAGCGATGACTATGGCCCTGGAATGAGCCCGCGCCGCATTACGGTCTCTACCATCGGGATATTGCCGGCCATGCAGGAGTTTCTGGAGAGAAGCCGTTGCCATCTGGCCGTCAGCCTGCACTCACCCTTCCCGGAAGAAAGGAAGCGGCTGGTGCCAGCCGAGAAGCTCAATCCGCTAAACGAAATAATAAAGACCATCCGCCGCTTCCCCATGGAAAAACAACGCCGCATATCGTTTGAGTACATTGTCTTTAAAGATCTCAACCACAGTCAAAAACATGTAAATGCCCTGGCGCGGTTGTTGCAAGGCATTCGCTGCCGTATCAACCTGATCCGTTTTCATCCCATCCCTGGCAGTCCGCTGAAAGCCCCTGAAGAAGAAAACCTGTATTCCTTCAGGGAAGCAATTGAAAACAAGGGGCTGATCACCACCATCCGCAAATCCAGGGGCCTGGATATTCAGGCTGCCTGCGGACTACTGGCTACCAAATTTTAACTCAGCAATTTATGCTACAGGCATAAACATCAATGTGCTGTTTGCCTTTGTAAATGCCTTAAAAAAACATTATCTTTGCAATAACCAGTCCGCATGTCTTCTTCATACTTTGTAGAGAAAGTTTATTTCGCTAAACCAGGAATGTGCCACGAGCACGGAAAGCGAACGAAGGGGGCTCGGACTGGATTTTTATGCGTCTGTGTGTCAATGGATAATTGTCGCGTAACCGGTTTTTAAAACCTTTTATCCGCACTCTCCCCGGAGAAGAGGTGCCCGACAACTGAATCAAAGAATACAATGACAGTGCTGGGAAACATCATAAAAGCTGCTTTGGAGATCACCGATAAGGTGATGCCGGATTTTTCACCGGTGGAGTCTCAAAAGGACATACTACACCATTTGCTGGAAAAGGGTTCATCTACTGAATTCGGGCGCCATCATCGGTTTGATGAGATCCTTGAGTATAAAAATATGGCGAAGGCTTTTTCAGATCAGGTACCTTACCACGATTACGGTGGTATGCATTCTCGCTGGTGGAAAAAGCAGATGGAAACGGGGGCGGCAGATGTCAGCTGGCCGGGACGTGTTTCCTATTATGCACTGAGCGCAGGCACCACCGGAAAAGAGAGCAAACGCATTCCCGTAACCGAAGATATGCTTGAGGCCATACGTAAAACAAGTCTCTACCAGATCCTTGCCACCTCCAACTTCGATTTCCCGGCCGAGTTCTTCCAGAAGGAGATCATGATGCTGGGCAGCAGTACCAGGCTTACAAGGGCCGGTAATCATTGGGAAGGGGAGATCAGCGGGATCGCAGCCGGCAATATCCCCTCCTGGTTTGAACGCTTCTACCGGCCAGGTAAACAGATCGCTTCCATCACTGATTGGGATGAAAGGGTCCTGGCCATCGCTAAAGAGGCCAGAAAGTGGGATATTGGGGCCATGGCCGGCATCCCGTCCTGGAACGAGCTCATGCTGAAACGGGTGATTGAGTACAACAAGGTCAGCAATATACACGAGATCTGGCCCAACCTGCGTGTCTTTGCCTCCGGCGGTGTTGCGTTTGATCCATACCGCAAATCATTTGAAAAGCTGCTGGGAAAACCACTCACCTTCCTGGATACCTACCTGGCCTCCGAAGGGTTTCTTGCCTTCCAGTCCAGACCCAATGACAACATGGCCATGACACTTTCTACCAATAGCGGGATATATTTTGAGTTTGTCCCTTTCGTTGAAAAAAACGTAGACGACAAAGGACGGGTGGTTCACGGCACTCCTTCCCTGTCGCTGGCAGAAGTGGAGAATGACCAGGACTATGTTTTGGTCATTTCAACCGTGGCAGGCGCCTGGAGATATATGATCGGTGACACCATTCGATTTACCGACAAGGATAAAGCCGAGATCGTGATCACCGGCCGGACAAAACATTTTCTGAATGTCGTTGGTTCACAACTCTCTGTTATCCAGATGAACCAGGCAATGAAGGAGATGGAAAAAGCCTTTGGTTTGCAAATCCCCGAATTCACAGTAGCTGCCGTTCGCGAAGGAGAGGATTATATCCACCATTGGTACCTGGGTGCAGAAGGTACGGCCGATGAACAGGAACTCACAAAAGCACTTGACCTGAGCCTGAAAGAAATGAATAAAGCCTATAAAATGGCCAGAAGCAAGGCGCTGAAAGGGATCAGGGTCACCATCAAAAAGCCCGACACCTTTTATGCGTGGATCGAAAAACACCAGTCGAAAGGTGGCCAGGTGAAAGTGCCCAGGGTCATGAGGGAACAAGAGTTCAGCAACTGGCAACAGTTTGCAGACACCCACCATTAAACGCATTTGAAACACCACGATCTTCCCGGAGCAACACCCGCAATTTTTCTCAAGGCCCTGAAGTCAAACCAGGTTGTACCATTCAGTACAAACTTTCAGCCGTTTTAAATATTTATTTCTTAATAGTTTGTTTTTTATGTTTTATTGATATATTTTTGAGACATAAAACATAAATAACCTAGTTTATATGGAATCTGCCTTGCTTGTTTTGCCCAGAAAGGGGTTATGGGTTCGTGAAAAAGAGCGAATACAACTTGTTCCTTTTGAAATCATTACACACATCCACCACCGCAATGGCATATCAAAAATATTCATGGGGGGTGATTTGCTCAAAAAGCTGCGCACGCCCTTATGCGGACTAGAGAAAAAAATGCCGGAAAGCCAGTTTTTTCGTCCCCACAGAAATTTCATCATCAACAAATCCTTTGTTGACCGTTACGACAAGGAAAAACCGGTTATTCACTTTGTCGGCGGACAAAAAATCCCTGTTTCCAGAAGAAAGAAAAAACACTTTGAGATTTTTTTTACCCAATCAATTCATTAACCTAAATCAGATGTTTATGGATGACAAGATGATGCTCGACAAGACAGTAAGCAAAAAACAAGACATTGATTACATTTTTTTGTTCAAGGGGTATACCATCATGGTGTTAAAAAATGGCACCAACGAGGTTTTGGACCTGCCATTATGTAAGATGGAACGCTTGCTCACCGACCAACCATTTTTTCGTATACACCGTTCATTCCTGGTAAATCTGCGCAGGGTTACGGAGCTTGAAATAAAGAACAACAAATTGCTTATCAATATTCGCGGACATGCACTGCCGGTGGCACGCCGCAAAAGGAGGCAACTGCTGCAGCTGCTTGGTACCGTGAACTGACATCACCTCCCCTGTTCAATTAACCGGCAAGCATTCATCCAGATGAGAAATGGATTCATCGGTGGTTTGTTAACTGGCCCTAGGCATCTTAAAATACCGTAAAAAACAGCCAACGGCAAAAAGCCGAAGTTAACCTGGCACATAAAAACTTTTCCAGTAAACCACTTGCAGGATTCCAAATAAATCAATATATTGCCATTGGGAACGTTTGCATGGCCTGTTGATTGCAGGTTGGTTCCTTTTGCTGTATATGACATGCAACAGGTTTCCCCGTCTGGAAATATTCATCATGCGATGAGCACAGGAAGGACGGCCTGAAGAAGAACCGGTCGTGACTGCAACCGGAGGCACGGAAGAATGATCATATGTACTGACAGATCCTGGCTTTTCAAACCAAAATATAAACAGATGCAACACCTATTACCACTCCACCTATTCCGCCATCTGGTGATCAACTATAAAACCAGACTGTCGTTGTTGCTCTTCTTGTTTTGTTTTCAGAGCAGCCATGCAATGCACCCACCTCCGGAGACTGCCCCGGCTCATAAAACCGGATCAAAAGAATTGACTGTAACCAATTCATTGCCTGGTGAAAAAAACATGTCATATGATTTGGATGCGAGGTCAGCGCTGGGTGTTACCGCGACACTGACAGAGCACTATCTGAAGCATGCCCTGACAGCATTGCGCCTGATTGCAGCAACACCCGCCACAAGAAGCGGCATTTGGCCAGAGATCAGACCTGCCCTGCTTACCCTCACTGAGGCCATCCCGGGTGCTGCACTGTACATAGAACCCGACGGAAACTACTATAGTGTTGAGCGTGGCTATACCGGTTTGAATTTGTCTGACAGGGATTATTTTGACAGGCTCTTCAGAGGCCAGGAAGTCCACGGATCCTTGATATACAGTCGTTCTACAGGAAAACAATCCGTGTTCATGGCTGTTCCCGTAATCGAACAGGAAAACGTCACAGGCGCAGTGGCATTGTCTGTCTTTCTCGAAGATTTTCAGCAGCTGATCACAGAATCCCTGGACCTGCCCCCTGATTACTTGTGGTACGTCATTGATGAAGAAGCAAGCACAGTGCTGCATCCCAGATCGGACTTTGTGTTTATGAACCCTGCCGAACAAGGCAGTCCGTCACTGAAACAAGCTGTTGAAACCATTATTTCGAACGATCACGGCTATACATCCTATGTTTTTGCCGGACGAAACACCCATGTGCTGTTCACCAAACTTGATTTTAACAACTGGCGGGTGATCCTGGGAAAGATCGGTGAAAAAGTGGAGGACGATTACATGCCCAAAGCCTATGAGATCCTCAACAGCATAAAAAATGTCATCAGCAAACAATTGAAAGAGATGGACCAGAACCTCCATGAAGCAGTGTCCACGTTCAATGGCTCCTTTCCACCGGAACATACAGCAAGAAATACGTTCAGGCAAATATACAAAGAGAACCCCTTCGTGGTCAACTGTGCATTGATCGATGTCGACGGGGTAATGGTATACCTCGAACCTTATGATTTCCACCCATCAGAAGGCCAGGATATCAGGGACCAGGAAAATTTCTTTGCAATGCAGAAGAACAGAGCACCCATGTTGAGCAGCTCTTTCTGGGCAACTGAAGGCTTTGATGCCGTCAGCCTGCATCATCCGATCCTGGACCAGGACGGGAATTTTCACGGATCCGTCAATCTTTTGATCAGGCCCGAGGTAATGGTGGAAGAGCTGGTCACACCCTATATCGCTGAAACCATCTATGACCCCTGGGTGATGGAACCCGAAGGCCGGATCATCTTCGATAAAGCGCTGGATGGGACAGGCAGGATGCTGTTCCTTGATTATAGGTTTGATGAAAAGAGAACACTGCTCGAACTGGGGGATCAGATCACAGAACAAAGAGCAGGACAAGGCGATTATATCTTTACCGACCCGGAAACACAGGCAAAAGTTATCAAGATGGCAATATGGGACACTGTTGAACTGCATAACACACAATGGCGGGTGATACTCTCCTACCCACCCTACGATTGAATAAAGGTTTACCACAAAAAACCGCCTCCCTGTCCGGATAGTCTATTCTGATCAAAAGTGCTTTTGGTGGTTATCACGATTTAAAGTATTTTTGTGGCCGATTTTGCTTTCAGGAAAACCAATGGCATTATTCTTTCAATTCAGCTCCAACCACACTTCAGGGAAGCTTAGCCCTCTGCGCAATTTTGTTTTATTGTTCCCGCTGATCCTCCTTATCTCCTGTGCTTCAATCTTGTTTCCCCGGGTTGATAAATCCGGGGCCAGCTCAATGCGTGTTGCCGACCCCGGCCTGAGTAACGAAGAATATGCACAAAGGCTTTTTGCTGACGGGTGGCCGGCAGATATCTTAAATACAGCTGCCAATGCCGATTATCTGGATGATGATGAAAAAAACATTATCCTGGCGCATAACCTGGTCCGTTACGACCCTGCAAGGTATGCCCGCATGTATGTAACTGAATACCTTTCCTATTTCCAGGGAAACAGGTTTCACTACCCGGAGATGCAAACCATCTTGCTTACCAAAGAAGGCCCGGACCCAGCCAGGGAATTGTATTTTGAACTATTAGGCGTCAACCCTTTGGAACTGCTCTATCCCTCCAAAGGCTTGTCCGGGGCTGCAAAGTCCCACGTGCAGTACCTGTGTGAACATGGTATCAGGGGACATCGCGGACAGGGAGGGTTGTCTGTCCGCATCGAACGGTTTGGCACCTGGGACAAAATCATTGCAGAGAATATCGCCTATGGCAGTTTTTCAGCACATGATGCCGTACTTTACCTCCTGATCGACGACCATGTTTTTGACAGGAGCCACCGTAAGATCATCCTCAATCCCGGCCTTCACCTTGCAGGTGTTGCAAAAGACAAACACCCGTTGTATCCCACCGGGTATTCCTATGTGATCAATTATGCCTTTTATTTCAACAAACACGACAAAATAACGCAGCCGTAAATAGATTCATTGATCTTATTTGCAAATTTTGAACAACACGCATCATGAAAACACAGCAATTCAATATCCATCGGTTCACTTTTATTCTTTTATCTATGTTTATTTTGTTATCAGCCTGTCAACCGGAGAAGCCCGTACACGAAAAATGGAAAGAATATCCTGTTTATGAAGGGGAAGACCTGGGGGTCCATTATACCCCCGGAAAGACGCATGTCCGCATTTGGTCACCACCGGCAAGCGAAGTGCTTTTTCATGTATATGATCAGGGTCATGGAGGGGAACGCCTTGAAAGCCTTCCGATGGACAAGGATGTTGGTGGCACCTGGGTCCTCGAATTGCAGGGGGACTGGAAAAACAGGTATTATACCTTTCAGGCGAAGATTGATGGTGAATGGAGCCTTGAGGTGCCTGACCCTCAGGCCAGAGCAGTGGGCGTCAACGGGAACAGGGGCATGATCATCGACCTGGCGGAGACCAATCCGGAAGGCTGGGAAAAGGACAACCGCCCCGTCCTGGATAGTCATGCAGACATCATTATCTGGGAAATACATGTTCGTGACTTTTCCATCCACCCCAGCTCGGGAATAGAAAACCGCGGGAAATACCTGGCATTTACTGAAACCGGCACAAAAAGCCCCGAAGGCCTGGCCACCGGCCTGGATCACCTTAAGGAACTTGGAATCACGCATGTCCATCTGCTTCCGGTTTATGATTTTTACACCATTGATGAAACAAGGCTGGACGAACCCCAATACAACTGGGGCTACGATCCGAAAAATTACAATGTGCCCCAGGGATCATACGCCACAGATCCTTACGACGGACGGGTACGCATCCGTGAATTCAAAAAAATGGTGCAGGCACTGCACGAAAACGGGATCAGGGTGATCATGGATGTGGTGTATAACCATATGTACGATGCCGCCGGGTCACCCTTTGAACAGTTGTCGCCAGGCTACTTCTTTCGCATGAACCCGGATGGCAGCTATTCTGACGGGTCAGCATGCGGCAATGAAACCGCATCCGAAAGGCCAATGATGCGCCAGTTCATGATAGAATCCTTGAAATACTGGGCAGAAGAATACCATATTGACGGGTTCCGGTTCGATCTGATGGGATTGCATGACATTGAAACCATGAACTTGATCCGCCAGGAGTTGGATAAGGTAAATCCGGATATCTTTCTCTATGGCGAAGGATGGACAGCAGGAGACACACCGCTGCCACCGGAAAAACGCGCCGTGAAAGCACATGCCAGCCAGTTGGATGGTATCGCAGTGTTCAGTGACGATATCCGCGATGGCATCCGCGGCCACTGGATGCATAACGAAGATCCCGGTTTTATGACAGGGGAACACGGCCTGAAAGAAAGCATCAAATTTGGTGTGGTGGCGTCGACACAACACCCCGACATCGATTATGGCAAGGTAAATTACTCAGATGCCCCATATGCCGACAAACCTTTGAAAACCATTACATATGTGACTTGTCACGACAACCCATGCCTGTGGGATAAGATCGTGTATACCTGCCCCGACTGCAGCACAGAAGACAAGCTGGCCATACAAAAACTTGCCAATGCCATCGTGCTCTCGTCCCAGGGTGTTGCCTTCCTCCATGCAGGCGAAGAAATTGTCCGCACAAAGTTCGGGGAACACAATACCTATAATCTGCCCGACTCCATCAACCAGCTGGTATGGACCAATAAAGCGGAATATTACAATGTTTTCGCATTTTACCGTGACATGATCGCCCTGCGAAAAAACCACCCTGCCTTCAGAATGCCCGAAACCAGCATGATCCAGGATCACCTCCGCTTTTTGCCAACCGGCGACGAGCTGCTCGTTGGCTTCCATATAAAAGATCACGCCAACGGCGACAGCTGGAAAGACATCCTGGTGTTCTATAATGCCAATGCCCACAGGGCCGGCATCAGTTTGCCTGAAGGAAAATGGCGCGCCGTGGCAACAAAATACGGAATCAACGAAAAAGGTGTCGACACGCCAGGCTATGACAAGGTCCTTGAGCATACAGCAGAAGTGCCTTCCCGCTCAATACTCATATTGGCAGACGAAAAAAGTATAGGCCCCCCAACCATTCAATGATCTTAAAATCAAAAGGGAGGCCGCATTGGCCTCCCTCCTCCTGTGCCCGCTCTATCCAGTTATGAAATGTCGATCTGCTTGGGTGGCTTGCGTTTTGACTCTTCCCTCTTGGGAATGCTGATCATCAAGACGCCATCCTTATGCTTTGCCTGGATCTTTTCGGCATCCACCGCCTCCGGCAATGTAAATGAGCGGCTGAAGGATGTATAGCTAAACTCCCTGCGCATGTAACGACTGCCTTCCTTTTCCTCATCCTTGTGCTCTTTCTCGGAAGAAATGGTCAGCACATTGTTGTCAAGATTCACGTTAAAGTCATTCTTGTCCAAACCAGGTGCTGCCACCTCAATCAGGAAATCGTCATCCGTCTCCTTTACATTTACAGCAGGAGTAGTGATTCCCGGCCGATCGCTGAATACGCTATCCATCCAGTCCTTGCCGAAAAATTCATCAATAAAGCTGGGCACACTGCCTCTGGTTTTTCTTAACATTGGCAACATACGTAACCCTCCTTTCTTTTTTATGATTTACTGTTTCAAACAAATCCACTCAAAGGCTGTGCCAACTCCCCCCGCTTCACAATACATCAATAAATTAAACGCCATATTGGCATATTTTTTAGCGTCTGGGATGAATATTGCGCCATACTGGCAGCTATTTTCAATACAAATGGGTGGCATGGTGGAGGAGCTTTTCAATATGCTTATCTTTACGGGGTTTTGTGATTTTCATCCCTTCGTATACGAAGAAAACAGCAATGCAAACCTTGTCATCCCCGTTTCCTGAAAAGATTGTAAGACCACCCGTCAGGCACAATGCTGCCGGCTTACAGGAAGTTTTCCCGGGCACCCCATTTGGCAGGATACGCAATATGCTGGACAACGGAATTGATATCTGTATTGGCGGTACATATGGTTTCGCCATGAGCTTCTATTCCTGGCTAAAACAACAGATGGGCAAGAAATTTCCCATATGGGATTACAATTCCTCAAGGGCGTACAAACATGCCTGGTATGACGTCCGGTCCAAAATATGGATGGGGATCGAAAATGGTGTTCCGTTGCTTGAAAAGGCACCACAAAACCCTTGGCTGAAAAGTTTTTACCCTGACAAAAATGGTTTTTTTATCACTTTCTCTGATTTTCTTGGGATGAATGGCGCCCGTCAATGGTATGACAGAGGGATCCGTTATCCTGTGATCGACCATGCCGTACATCCCTTTTATGGGGTTTACTTCCCCACAAGGCATAGCCATCTCAGACTGTTCGATGACTGGATAGGTTCAGCAAAGGGGTTTCATCGTGCGGCAGACATTGGTACGGGTTGTGGCATTTTGTCATTCATCATGCTCAAGCATGGGGTGCACACGATCCATGCAACAGACATTAACCCAAATGCAATATACAGTATAGGGCAGGACATTCATCGTCTTGGTATCTCTCATGGCGATCATATTTTCCCTGAGCACGCGAACCTGCTGGGCAGTTTCCTTCCCAAGCCAGAAGACCTTATTGCATTCAACCCGCCATGGATACCCGAACAGTCAGACAAAATACTCGACCAGGGTTGTTATTACACACCAGGCTTTTTCGAACGTTTCTTCAGGGAGATGAAAGAAAAATGTCCGCCAGGCACCCGCATTGCCATTTTATTCTCCGATTTTGCTTTGTTGGCCGGCGTTGCCAGAGAACATCCCATCGCAGAAGCCCTGCAGTTGTTTGAAAAAGATTTTACCATGGAACTCTGCGAGCAGCGCCCGGTCAGCGAAAAACCATCGAAGACAAAGTCATGGATCCACTCCATAAGGGATCAAGAGAAGGTGGAGCTTTACATCATCAAAAAGAAGTAGTCCTCAACGATTCAAGTGAGCTTTACCCAGCTCACTTCACGGTCGAAAGAAAACCCAAGTTTTTTAACGAGATTGATGGATTGGTGGTTGTGTGGTTCAATATTCACAAAAACGGGTTTTCCCCTCGCCTGTTTCTCCATGACCAGGAAACGCAATATGCTTTCACCGAGGCCTTGTCCGCGGTATCGTGGAACAACGTGTAAAAAGCCCAGGGATGTATCATCGTGCGTCAGGCCCCATCCTGCCAGTTCCCCTTCTATCCATACACCCGCGGAAACATCTTTCTGCAGACGCCCTTTGATATATTTTTCAGAAGTAAAGTCTTTATAGGCAGAGTGGGTAAAGATGTACTGTGCCATGGAAGGGTCAAGGGGTTTGAACAGGAGATCCGATGGCTCAACGGTTTTCTGATCAGGCAGGTAATACCGGTGCGTGGTAAGCTTCCATTCTATCTTTCGGACATGGGTAAGTACCGGGAGCATCCACTCCTCCACATTCGCAAAATACAGTGTTTCAAAACCAAACTTATCCAATAGGGATAAAAGGTCTTCAGGATTGTCGCCGCAAAGATAGGCCCACAGGTAATCACTGCTGCCACAGACCAGCAGGAAGTCTCCATGTTTTAACCATTTTTTTACGGCATAGTTCTCAAAAAAGCCTTTTACCGGGAGACTTTGCAGTGGTTTTTTGGCCAGAAGGCCTTTGAGATCAGCATCCATACACCGTCAAACGATTATGTGCGGTTAATTATTTCAGCAATAAGGGGTTAAAGATAGTGACAAAATAAATACAAATCAACAGATAATTTCTTCAACAGATTCAACAATGATGCTGCATGCTTTCTCAGTCTCTTCCGGGGAGATGATCAACGGTGGCGCGATACGCAAACAGTTGTCAGCAAAGAGGAACCAGTCGGTGAGCACGCCTTTGTCAATGCAGCGATCGACGATCTTTTTGCATTGATGAAAGCTGTCAAACTCCAGTGCCAGCAGCAATCCTTTGCCATTTATCCGGCGGATGAGCGGGCTTTTTAACAGGTTACGGAAATTCTGCTCCTGCATGGCAGCATTCTCCCACAGTTTGCCATCGATGATTGTCTGGAGCGTGGCTTTTGCAGCCGCAGCACATACGGCATTTCCACCGAAGGTGGTGATGTGGCCCAACACCGGTTTTTCACTCAGGCAATGCATGATCTCTTTCCGTGCAATAAATGCCCCGATGGGCATGCCCCCTCCCAGTCCTTTAGCAAGGGTCAGGATGTCCGGTTCGATGTCGAAATGGCTGAACGCCCATAATCTCCCAGTACGGCCCATGCCGGTCTGGATCTCATCCAAAATCAGCAATGCCCCGGTTTCATCACACCGCCGGCGCAACGCCCTCATAAAATCCGTCGCCGGCACAATGGCCCCTGCTTCCCCCTGAATGGTTTCAGCAATCACACAGGCCGTCTGTTCCGTGATCTGTTCCAGCGCTGCTGTCAACCCAAAAGGGATATGATGCACATCAGGCAACAGTGGCCTGAACGCCCTTTTCATTACTTCATTCCCGGTAACGCTCAGGGCACCATGGGAGCTGCCATGATAGGCGTTCTCGAAAGCAACGATCCCTGTACGCCCGGTATAGCGCTTGGCCAGCTTCAGCGCACCCTCTATAGCCTCACTGCCGGAGTTTACCAGGTAGACATTATCGAGCGAAGGGGGAAGGTTCCTGACCAGTAATTCGGCCAACCCGGTCTGTGGCGACTGCACGAACTCGCCATATACCATCAGGTGCATGTAACGGTCCACTTGTTCCTTCACCGCCCTGACCACCTCCGGATGCCTGTGTCCCAAAGCACTCACGGAAATACCGCTGATCATGTCAAGGTATGCCCTGCCATCAGTCCCGTAAATATGCATCCCCTCCGCTTTAGCTATCTCAAGAGCCAGGGGGAACCCGGATGTCTGAGCCAAGTATCTGAAGAACAAATCCCGATCGTTCATAGCCATTCGATTTTGACGCCCTGTTTTTTCCGGTTTTGTCAGACCGGCCGGCAGCCCAGGCTTGCCACGACAAGCCCATTCCTTCCAAAACCATGGACACCAGTGTATCAGTAATCCATCAATATCCGTATTTATCCTTCCATAGTGCCTTAAGCCGTGCCCGAATCTCTTTTTCCCTGTCATTGCCGGCGGGGTCATAAAGTTTGGTCCCGGCAACCTTATCAGGCATGAATTCCTGATGGACGAAGTGCTGCGGATAATCGTGCGAATATTTGTAATCTTTTCCGTATCCGAATCCCTTCATCAAGCTTGTAGGGGCATTTCGGACTGCGAGGGGCACAGGAAGATCGCCTGTTTTTCTGACCAGGTCCTGCGCTTTGTTGATGGCCATATAGGCTGCATTGCTTTTGGGTGAGGAAGCCAGATAGGTCGCTGTTTGGGAAAGGATAATCCGGCTTTCCGGCATGCCGATCATATTGACCGCATCGAAACAACTGCTTGCCAGCAGCAAAGCGTTGGGGTTTGCATTGCCGATATCCTCCGATGCTAGGATGACCAGCCGGCGTGCGATGAATTTCGGATCTTCCCCCCCTTCTATCATGCGTGCCAGATAATATACCGCCGCATTGGGGTCGCTACCCCTTACCGATTTGATAAAAGCGGAGATCACATCATAATGCATCTCCCCTGCCTTGTCGTATAAAGCAAGGTTTTGCTGTATTACCGACAACAGCAACTCATTGGTCAACACCACCCGCTTGCCCTCCGTGGCATTAACGGCCAGCTCAATGGCGTTGAGCAGCTTGCGGGCATCCCCTCCGGAAAGCCTAAACAACGCCTCCTTTTGCTGGACATCAACCTGTTTCCCAGTCTCCTGCTCCAGCAACTCTTTGCCCCTTTGCAATAATTTTTCCAGGTCCTCCGCATCAAGTTCTTTCAGGATATATACCTGGCAACGCGACAACAGGGGCGAAATAACTTCAAATGACGGGTTCTCCGTGGTGGCGCCGATCAGTGTCAGTATACCCTTTTCCACAGCTCCCAGCAAACTGTCCTGCTGCGACTTGCTGAACCGGTGGATCTCATCAATAAACAAAATGGCGTTGCCACCCGATTCCCTGGCTTTTTGTATCACCGCACGAACATCCTTCACGCCGGAACTCACTGCACTTAAAGTATAAAAAGGCCGCATCAGCTGGTGCGATATCAGCACAGCAAGGGTGGTTTTCCCCACGCCGGGAGGGCCCCACAATATCATGGAAGGTACCTGTCCGCTTTCAATGGACTTTCGCAGGATGGCACCAGGACCAACCAGATGACCCTGCCCAAGGTACTCATCCAGTGAGCTGGGGCGCAACTTCTCTGCCAATGGGGGCGACATTTTGTTCATCTGCTTAAATTCTGGCCGACAGGCCTGGCCCTTCCGTGCCAACCTTATCAATCATCTTTACTGTGGGTGTCTAAATGCGACAACCTTTTCAACAAGGGTGGATGTGAATAATGAACATATACATAGGCCGGATGGGGCCGCAAATTGCTTAAATGATTTACCGACAATTTTTTCAGGGCCTCCTTCAATGGATCCGGGTCATATTTCCCGGCAGCAAACGCATCGGCCTCGTATTCATATTTCCTGCTCAAGCGGTTGCCCACGATCCCCAGCAACAATGAAACCGGGGAATAAAGCAGCCCGAAAGCCAAAACACCCATATGAAAGCTGGCCTGATCGGCCCCAAGCGCCTGCGAAAGCTCAGGTCGGCTGATCAACAGTCCCAACAGGAACAACATCACCCCTGTATGCAAAACAGATATAGCCATTCCTTTAAGGGTATGTTTCTTCCTGTAATGGCCGATCTCGTGTGCCAGGATGGCCACCAACTCCTCTGTGGTATGCTCCCTGATCAGGGTGTCAAATAATACAATACGCTTTTTCGGCCCGAGGCCACTGAAATATGCATTGGCTTTTGTGCTCCTTTTCGAACCATCTATCACATAGATGTTGTCCAGTTTAAAACCGGCCTTGTCAGCAAAATTTTCTATTTCCTGACGCAGGGGGCCCTCTTCCAGGGGGGTCTGTTTATTAAACAACGGCACGATCAGCGTACTGTAGAACATCATCATGAACACACTGAAAACAGTGAATACCAGCCAGGCATACAGCCAGAAAAAAGAACCTGCGATATTGTAAAACCATACAAAAACAGCGAGCAACCCGCCACCAATCAGCACGGCAAGCATCCATCCCTTGATCTTGTCGAAAAAATAAGTCTTTGGTTTGGTACGATTGAAACCAAAGCGCTCTTCCATTACAAAAGTTCCATAAATATCAAACGGGGTTGACAATAGATCCGAGGCCAGTCCGAGAATGCCAAAGAACAGCACGGCCATCCACACGGGATGATAAGTATACTCCCGGACCACTCCGTCCAGATAGCCAAATCCCCCAAATACCAGCATCAACAATAGTAGAATAAAGGAAAAAGTGCTGGTCATCAGTCCAAAACGCATTTTCGCACGGGTATATTCCTGGGACTTCCGGTATTTTTCTTCATCGTAGATCCCTTTTAGCTCGTCGGGCAACTTCTTGCTCAGTCGGCTGGCATTCAAAGATTCCATGATGCGATCGAACAAAAAGTCCAGAACGATAATGGCGATGATGATATTCAGAATGATTTGATCCATAGACCGGGAATGTTTAGAAGTAAATTTCAGTAGCTTCCGCTTCTTTTACGAACAAACCACTCTGCAGTGAGCAGCAACAGGATAATGAAGAACAGGCCCTTCATGTTAATGATCTCGGCGAACTCTTTATGTGTGTACATTTTAGGATTGATATCTTCCCTGTCGTTAATATCTGTCATCAGTTCATCCCACTGGCCTGGATAGAACATCCTGGCTCCTGAGTTCTCTGCCAGCTGGTACAGTAGCCTGTGATCGGCAATGGTTCTCAGCCCTTCCAGGTCGAGGGCACTGACGTTGAAGATCCCTTCATCGGTCAGGCGTTCTCCACCCACACTCACACGTGCTTCCCAATGATAGGTTCCCGGGTCAAAGCTGCCGGCATTGATACGGTATGCATTGGCGGTACGTCCCATCACGTAGGGAAACCCTGAGCCTTCTTCATTGGTGATCACAAGTTGCACTTCAGGGTCATTGATGAGTTCATAGCTCAGGTTATAGAGCTCGGCTTCAAAAAGCACCGCTTCATTTTCGTAGACCAGGTTATCTGCCTGCACCCTGAAGAGCCTTCTGTCTTCCTGTAATGCCAGGTAGTGTACCATCCGGGATATCATTTCATCGAAAGCCTGGTGACTTCCCTGACGCATAAAGGCATGCTGTCGCCAGCGCCAGATGCCCTCACCCGTGATCACCCCGGCCCGCCGGTCACCAAATTCACCGAACAGTATCAGGGGGTCTTCGGTGACCACATTGCCAATCTTTTGGTTAAGCAACACATGTGTGCCGCCCGACAGCGTATAATTGCCAAAAGGTGAATACAGGGGGGGCAGATTGCCAAACAACGTGCGGGTGGACTCCTGCAGGGAGAAAAGCACAAAAGCCTGGTTATACACTGGTAACGTTTCGGTGAGCTCATCCGTCCCGGGCTCGATCTCCATTATGCGTGCCACACGGTTGAAAGCGGACAGGTTTGTCTGGCTTCCCTTGATGAACAGCAAAGATACTGATGCTTCCACTGCCTGCCCTATAATTGCAGGGTCCGGGTATTGATCTGACGGGAGCTGGTGCAGGATCACCAGGTCATATGCCTCAACGCTGCCATCAAAATCTTTGATCATGAACACATCGGCTTCATAATGATCGTTGTTGACGAGGGCTTGCTTAACGGCCCCGACGTCAGGATGCGGGCTGTTGGCAAGTATCAGTACCTGCTGGCGACCGTCGATCACATCAATGAAAAAATCCTGTTGGTTGTTGTCCAGGCTAACCTCATCCTCCAGGGGAGACAAAGTGGCACGGTATTGTTGCATCCCGGCCTCATCCGCTTCCAGATGGAGGCTGACGGTTTCAATATGATGGTCCGTAATAAAAGTGATGTTTTCGCTGAAAAGCTCTTCTCCGCCACGGCTAACGGTCAGCCGGCTGGTAAGGCCTTCACTCTGCAATGCCTCCACCTCTATTTCAACGGGGAACCGGTTGCCCAGATAAGTGATCTCATTATGGTTCACTCGCTTAAGGATAACATCACGGCGGGGGATTGTATCCCCGAGGGCTACAGTATAGACTGGATAGTTGACATTGGCGGCAGTATAGAGCGGATTGATCCCCCTGTTGTACAAACCATCGCCAGCCAGCACCACTGCGCCGATATTCCGGTTGCTGTAGCGCACATCCAGCTCGCGGAACACTTTTGACATATCTGTAACCTGCTCAGAGAGGTCGAGCGAGTCAGCCTGAATAAACTTTTCCCCAAAAGTATAGAACCGGGTCTCATGACCCGATGCCATTGTTTCAAGAAACGCTTTCACATCCGGGAGATAATCATCCTGATAGTGTGGCAAGTCGTCTGCTAACAGCAATGAGCCGGAATTATCCTGCACAAAGATCAGCAGGGGGTCTTCCACGTGCTGGGTACGTCTTTCTACCAGGGGGGCCAGCAAAAGCAAAGCCAGGATACTTATTGCCAGGAAACGGCCTGCCGCCAGTGCCCGTTTCAGCGGAAGGCTGAAGCCGTCTTTGCTGTTTCTGTAATACAACACGCCGCTATAGACCAGCCCGCAAAGCAGACACAAAAGGATCAACCATGCGGGATAATCAAAAAGAAGATTGAAGTTCATCATATTGTGCGATCCATTCAAAACATCCATTCGCCATCACAAAGATAGTGCTAATATAGGAGTCTGCAAACAGGGCCAGGCATTGGCCTGTATTGTCGGAAGGGTAAAAAAAACCACCTGCCTTTATAAGGAAGACAGGTGGTTTGAGCGATCTGTGCAGCGTTTAATTATTTGGTGGAGCTGTCATCAGATTTGCCTTTCCCTTTTGAGGGGCTGCCCGGCTTGGCGATCTGCTCCCTCATGGAGGTATCGGCTTGTATATTTTCTATCCGATAGAAGTCCATGATACCAAGGTTTCCGCTTCTGAAAGATTCGGAAATTGCTTTTGGGATCTCCGCTTCTTCCTGGATAACTTTGGCACGGGCTTCCTGGGCTTTTGCTTTCATTTCCTGTTCGGCAGCGACCGCCATAGCACGGCGCTCTTCTGCTTTGGCCTGTGCGATGTTCTTATCGGCGTTGGCCTGGTCGATCTGCAGCATGGCCCCGATGTTCTTGCCCACATCGATATCGGCGATATCGATGGAAAGGATCTCGTAAGCTGTTCCGGAGTCAAGGCCCTTGGAAAGCACCACCTTGGATATGCTGTCAGGGTTTTCCAACACCATTTTATGGTGCTGTGCCGACCCGATGGATGTAACGATACCTTCGCCGACCCTTGCCAGGATTGTCTCTTCGCCGGCACCGCCCACCAGCTGTTTGATGTTGGCGCGCAATGTCACCCTTGCCTTGGCGATCAGCTGGATACCGTCTTTGGCAACAGCTGCAACGGGCGGGGTATTGATCACCTTCGGCTTCACCGACATCTGCACTGCTTCCAGCACGTCACGACCTGCCAGGTCGATCGCCGTGGCCGTCTTGAAGTCGAGCGGGATATTCGCCTTGTCGGCACTGATCAGGGCATTGACAACAGCCTTGACCCGTCCCCCGGCCAGGTAATGTGCCTCCAGGTCATTCCGGTTCAGAGTAAGACCCGCCTTGGTCGCAGAGATCAGGTTGTTCACGATCACCGCCGGCGGGATCTTGCGCCAGCGCATGAGCACAAGCTGCAACAGGCTGATGCGAACACCCGACACCAATGCAGAAAACCACAATCCAACGGGGATGAAATAAAAGATGATCCATAAACCTACAATACTCACAAGGGCTATGGCAATAATGACTCCAATGTTTTCCATGTTTATGCTTCTTTTGGTTTGACAATGATTTTGTTTCCTTCAACTTTCAACACCACAATGGGCGTGTTTTCAGGTATAAGATTATCTTTGGAGCTAACCTCAAAATATTCGCCTTTGATAAGGGCTTTCCCCATGGGGTTTACCCGGGTGATGGTCAACCCTTCATCCCCTTTTACCACTTTATCGGCCTCAATGATATTCACCCTTCCTTCCAGGTTCGTGGTGTGCATGGCTTTTTTCCAGGTATTGGACCTCAGGGCGACACCTATGGATATCAGGCTTATTACCAATGTTCCCACAAGGGTGATAATGCCCGTCTCTACACCATAATGATTGAAGGAGACCACAATACCAGCTATGACGAGACCAACACCAAACAGACCCACAACCGTTGCACCCGGAACCACCAATATTTCAAGCAGGAGGAATACGATTCCGACAACAATCAGGCTTAATACGACCAACCAAATCATTTATTCAGTTTCTATTGCGTGTCATGGCCATTGACTTTCAAGGCTTTTTGAACCCTGATGCAGCATGTCATCAACTGCGCAGGCAGATAACCGGTATTCAATCTTCCAAAGTTACATCTTTTGCGGGCTGCATGCCAGGACATTGGGCAAAATTTAACCTGTTTTTTGTTGATTTATAAGTAATTTGCTGATTATAAGATTTCTGTATTTGACAAAACAGGTGCCTGTTCTTCACACATTCATGTTTGTATCTTTTTTAAATATAACCGTCGCGACCCGCCTTCCCTTATCCGTAAAACAATGTATCAATACAACGTTTTATCGGGTCGCGGGTTCATTCTCCTGATAATATGTCATCGCTTCCGGCAGATATTCCCTGGCTGCATTTATCCTGGCTTCATTTGAGGGATGGGTGCTGAGAAATTCGGGTATCTGTGCGCCTCCTGAGTATTCCAGCATCCTTTCCCAAAAGCTAATTGCATGCGACGGGTCGTAGCCTGCCATGGCCATAAAGGTCATGCCCAGTGCATCGGCTTCATATTCATGCTGACGGCTGTAGGCAAGTGTTCCCAGAGTACCCCCCACCCCATAGGCCAGCATGAAGATCTCCCTTGTGAGCTGTGGTTTTTCCCTGAGTGCCACATCAAGGCTCACAGCACCCACCATCAGCATCAGCTGCTGGCTCATCCGTTCATTGCCATGTCGTGCCACAGCGTGTGCTATCTCGTGCGACATCACGACTGCAAGGCCATCCTCATCCCGGGTCAGATCAAGGATGCCGGTATATATGGCTATCTTGCCACCCGGCATGGCCCACGCATTTACCTGTTCGCTCTCAACCAGCTGAAACTCCCACTCAAAATCATGCACACGCTTGGCCTTACCTGTCTCCCGCAGATAGTCAACCACCGCAACAGAGATATTCTCCCCCGTGCGGGCTACCATTTGCGTCCGCAGATCAGAGGCGGGCACAACAGTATGCTCATCCATAAAGCCCTGGTAGTTGGCAGCCGCCATTTCAGTCAACAGGCCCTCAGGGAGAAGACGCATCTGCCGGCGGCCGGATATGGGAACCCTGGCACAGGAAGACCAAAGTGTGGCAATTACCAGGACAAGGATTAACCGTGAAGTGTTCATGAGATGGTCATTTTGTTATTGATACATGTCCATAACAAAAATAGCGAAAAAAAACATTATCGTGGCGTAAACGGCTTGTCATCCTAAACCTGCCGGCCATCAAATTTGTCCGGTGCCTCCGGCTGCATTGCTTAGTCCGGGGTTTTGGCCTGAGGATCATGCCATCCGGACAACAACAGGGTTGAACGGCCACCAGGTCATTTTTTGAAGGATATCCTGTTTTCTTTGCCCTGCAGCAGTCTTCTGATATTGTTTAGGTGGGTGATTGGGACAAACAGGGCAACGGCGATTGTAAATATTATTTTTGGAAGCAGCGTGACCTCTTTTACCCAGATCACCACAATGGGTAGTGCTACGGCGGCTGCCATCGATCCCAGCGACACGTACCGGGTGGAAAAGAATACCGCCAGGAAGATGACGAGACAGATCAGGAATGCTTCGGGAAACAGGATGAACGTGATGCCTATCAGTGTGGCGATGCCTTTGCCCCCCTTAAAAGAGGCAAACAGGGGGAACACGTGCCCGAGGACGGCCATGCCGCCCAGAAGCAATTGATATACAACAAACCACCCGGTAGACAAAAATCCAGTGTTCACGACCAATGCAAGGCTGACTGCGGCGATGCCTTTCAGGGCATCGATCAGCAGAACAGCTGAGCCAAGTATGGGACCCAACACACGCATGGCATTGGTTGCACCGGCATTGCCACTGCCATGCTCACGGATATCAAGACCGTACCACCACTTGCCTGCCCATAGCGCCGTTGGGATCGAACCCAACAGGTAGGCCACAATGACCATCAGCAGGATGGGAAGATGATCAGCGAACTGTATATCCATCATTCTATGATTTTTGCAATTTCAACGACACCCAGTCTTTTTGATTTTTTTCTCCGGCAAGGCGCAGCCCGAGGCGATCGGCCTCTGCAAAGATAGTGTCTTTGTCAAAAGACAGGAAGCCACTCAACAGCAACACCCCACCGGTATTTAGCACCTGAAGGTATTTTTCCATGTCTTCCAGCAGAACATTACGCGTGATATTGGCAATGATCACATCGTACCTTTCTCTGCCCAACAGAGAAGCGTCGCCATGAAGGACTCGCATGTGATGAACAGCATTCCGCCCAGCATTCTCCTGTGCATTTTCCCATGCATAGAGGTAGTTGTCGATGGCGGTGACTGGCCGGGCGCCCTTTTTGGCTGCCAGGATGGCCAGGATCCCCGTTCCGCAACCCATATCCAGGACGGCCTTATCTTCCAGGTCCATCTCCAGGAGCCATTCCACCACCAGGGATGTGGTCTCATGGTGACCTGTGCCAAAAGACATTTTGGGCTCAATAATGATCTCAAAGGCTGCATCCGGGTTTGGCACATGGAAAGGTGCCCTGACCAGGCACTCACCGGCAATCATTACCGGTTCAAAGTTGCTTTCCCACACCGCATTCCAGTTTCTGCCTCCAAGCCGCAGCACTTCAAATGACAGCTTTTCAGGCCCGGTTTCAGCGTATTTTTCGTAGATCGCCTTAACCGGTTTTGAGCGGTAGCTGCAAGCAGAGACGTAGGCCTTAAAGCCATCCGTCTCATCCGAAAAGCTCTCAAAGCCAATATCGGCCAGTTCGGCGATAAGGATATCTGCCCATGGCTCTTTCGGCTTCACCCGGCAATGAATCTCTATATAATCCATGGGGTATTATTCATTGATCTTCTGACATTAATTACGCGTTGTCCTTTCATTGACAGTTACTGGCTCCCGTCCAGGCTCTTGATAATTTGAAAGAAATCGGCTGCCTTGAGCGATGCCCCGCCAATAAGTCCGCCATCCACATCGGGATTTGCGAAAAGCTCTGCGGCGTTTTTAGCATTGCAACTGCCACCGTAAAGGACAGACATCCGCTCTGCCGCCCCTTTGCTGTATGTATCACCGATCAGTTTACGGATGTGCGCATGCATCTCCTGGGCCTGCCCGGGACTGGCAGTAACACCTGTGCCTATGGCCCAAACGGGTTCATAAGCGATAACCACTTTGGCCAGCTGGACTTCATCCATCCAGAAAAGGCCACGAAGGAGCTGATCTGTGACAACCTGGAAATGTTTGCCGTTTTCACGTTCAGGCAGCATTTCCCCGCAACAGAACACCGGTACCAGAGCACTCTTCAGCGCCTGTTTCACCTTTTGTGCAAGCAGTTCATCATCTTCCCCGAACTGACTCCTGCGCTCGGAATGTCCGATAATAACATGGGTGGCCCCCACTGAGCTGATCATGGGGGCGGAAACCTCACCGGTATGGGCTCCATGATCCTCATGATGACAGTTCTGTGCACCCACCGATACGCCCTCATCGTTAATGAAAAGATCAAGTATTCTTGTCAGGTAAACATATGGTGGGAAAAGCACCACTTCCGGCGAGGACACGGCCTTGTGTGCCGGGACCACCCCCCTTTGATGATCGAGTTTCACTTTTAGTTCGCCGGCCAGTGCTTTCGCTTCCTCAAAGTTCAGGTTCATTTTCCAGTTACCTGCTACAATTTTCTTTCTCATGGTTTTGTTTGGTTTGTGTTTTTATATTGATAATATTGGTATTGTGTTCCTGTTTTTGCTTTTTCATTGATCTCCGGGGTTCTCACAGGGGTGCATGCCGGCGGTGCCGCTTATTTGCGGCCATTCACTGTTCAACCCAGGCGTACACGCGGATCCAGCCAGGCATAGACAATGTCCACGATAATGTTTACCAGTACGAGGACCACAGAAATCAAAAGAACAGCGCCCATTAGCACCGGGAAGTCATAATATTCAAGGGCTTCCACGATGACCACGCCGATGCCTTTCCAGTCGAACACATATTCGACGAACACGGCCCCTGCCATGAGGGATGCAAACCATCCTGAAACGGCTGTTATTACCGGGTTCATGGCGTTTTTCAGGGCATGGCGGGTGATCACCCGGTATTCTGAAAGGCCTTTGGCACGGGCGGTACGGATAAAATCCATGGCCATCACACTGTTCAGGGAGCTGCGTGTAAGCTCGGTCACGATCGCCAGTGGCCTGATCCCCAATGTTACGGCAGGTAAAATGATGTTTTGCCATGCAATATACTCACCCCGGCCGAAGTCATCAACCTCCCAGAGTGAGCCCGTCATGCTGAGTCCGGTAATGTCGCCCAGCAGGTAGGCAAAGACCCAGGCGATGATGATGGCGGCAAAGAATGAGGGCAATGACATGCCCAGGACGGAAAACACCAGGGTCCCCCGGCTTAGCCAGGGCTTGCGTTTCAGTGCAATGAAAGACCCCAGCACAACCCCTGCCACCATGGCAAATACAATGGAAACAGCCGCCAACAGGAGGGTGTTCGGAAAAGCTGACCGGAGGATCTCCGTCACATCGCGACCGCTTTGATAGGACCGGCGAAGGTATGGTTTCTTGATCACCATGGCATGATCGCCGATGGTGGCGAGGGTGATATAGGAATAGGCATCCGGGTCAAGGTAGTGGAGGCTTGTTGTTGCTGAATGCCGGTGCAGGCTAATGGGTGAGATGTCGTTCAGATAGTGCAGATACTGCTGATGCACCGGCCGATCGAGGCCCAGGTCGCGCTGTATCGCCTCCACGGAAATGATATCAGCCCGCTGGCCAAGCATCATGCGTGCAGGGTCGCCGGGCAGGACGTTAAACAGGAAAAAAACCACCGTCACCACACCAAACAGCACCCACAAGCCATACCAGAAACGCTTGATCAAGAATTTAAACATCGCACCTCCTGATAAAAAGTCGCCAATATGTGCCCTGAAAAGGCCTTGAATTATCTTTCAAGTTCCAGTTTTATTAACGCAAACACTGCATAATTGATGATATCGTAATAATTGGCATCAATGCCTTCCGAGCAAGAGGTCTTGCCCTGGTTATCCTCAATTTGCTTAATGCGTAGCAGCTTCATGAGAATGATGTCAGCCAGTGAAGAAACCCGCATATCGCGCCAAGCCTCGCCATAGTCATGGTTTTTATCGTGCATCAGCTGCCGGGCTTTCTCAAAATAGTTGTTATACAGCGTCGTGGCCTCTTCTTCACCGATATCGATGGTGTCGCTGGTTCCCAATGCCATTTGAATCAATCCGATGATGGAATAATTTACAATACCGATGAATTCGGGAGAGATCCCTTCCAGTATTTTTTGTTTACCTTTGCTCTGTAATGAGCGGATACGCTGGGCTTTGATAGTGATCTGGTCTGTCAGTGAAGGGGGCCGCAATATTCGCCAGGCACTGCCATAGTCCTGCATCTTTTTGAGGAACACATCCCTGCATAATGCAACGATCTGTTCATATTGCTGGTCTGTATTGGTTTCTTTACTCATTGCATTGTTGTAATGACAGAAAATAGTTTAACACGAAGGATCCCATGTGGAAAGAACCGTTTTTTTGCCCAAAAAAGACCCTAAACTGTAAAGGCAAAATTATAAATTTATCTTCACCTTTGGTCATGGGGGTGATGAATATTACACCGGATTCTTTTTACGACGGGGGAAGGCTCACCCATTCATGGGATGCCATCAAGCTGGCGGAACAGTTGTTGCGTGACGGTGCGCAGTTGCTGGACATGGGTGCTGCTTCGAGCCGTCCCGGGGCCGGGTTCATCGACCCGAAAGAGGAGCAGCAGCGTTTGTTGCCGGCGCTAAAAGCTGTTGTCCGGCATTTTCCCGAAGCCATCATCTCTGTCGACACTTACCATTCAACCACCGCCAGAATGGCTGTCGATGCCGGGGCCTCTATGATCAATGACGTCTCCGCCGGAAGGTTTGATCCAAAAATGTTTCCTGCAATAGCTGAACTCGGTGTACCCTATGTGATCATGCACATGCAGGGGCAGCCGGACAACATGCAAAAGGCACCGGCATACCGTCACCTGGTCAGGGAAGTGGCCGGCTTTTTTTCAGAAAAGACAGAGAAGCTTAGAGAGCTGGGGGTTCATGACATTATCATTGACCCGGGCTTCGGTTTTGGGAAGACACTGGAACAGAATTACCAGTTGCTGGCGAATCTTGAATATTTTTCCGTTTTCGACCTCCCTTTGATGGTAGGGGTTTCCAGGAAGTCCATGATTAACAAAGTGCTGTCAACCAGTCCGGAACAAGCCCTCAACGGAACGACGGTCCTGAACACCCTGGCGCTGAGTAAGGGAGCCGATATTTTGCGCGTCCACGACGCCAGAGAGGCCATGGAAGCAATAAAAATCATCAACTTTTACAACAGCCACAAATAAATCCATTATCTTTAACCACCCGTGAAAAACCAAGCCCTATGTTTACGCTGTCTGTCCTGGGTTTTCTTCAGATTCGTTTTTTAGACATTCTTGACATATTGCTGGTGGCCATATTGCTCTATCAGCTGTATATTCTGATAAGGGGTACAGGTACCATAAACATTTTTTTGGGCATATTGTCGATCTATCTTCTGTGGTGGCTGGTTCGCATCTTTGAGATGGAGCTTCTTACAGCGATCCTGGGACAGTTCATTTCTGTCGGTGTACTGGCCCTGATCATCGTCTTCCAGCCCGAGATACGGAAACTGCTGGTCGTCATAGGCAAGAAAAGTATTCCCCACCGGGCGTCGCGCGACTTTTTCAAAGGGTTATGGCAGATGGAAAAAGAAGGGGATCTTAACATTCCTGCCATTGTCAATGCACTGGAATCTCTTGCAGAACAAAAGACAGGTGCTTTGGTTGTGATCACAAATACAAATGAACTGGAATCCTTTATCGAGACCGGTCAGCGGGTGAACGCCGAGATCTCTGAGCAATTGCTGGGTTCGATCTTTTACAAGAACAGTCCGCTGCATGATGGAGCGGTGATCATCTCTGACAACCGGGTCCGTGCGGCCCGCTGCGTGCTTCCCGTATCGGAGATCCGAAAGATCCCGGGTTCCCCTGGGTTACGTCACCGGGCAGCCATAGGCATTACCGAACAGTCAGATGCCATCGCCCTGGTGGTTAGCGAACAAACAGGAAAAATATCCTGGTGTAAGGGCGGGGAGATCAAAAGGAGCATCAAGCCCTTGCAGTTAAAAGAATTGCTGGCCAAAGAGTTCCTTTCAGAAGCTAAAGGGGCGAAGGATTCGTAAAGACAGAAAACTTTCTTTTCAACCATCGCTTAGAACAGGAAAACCGGATGATCCATGATCATTATTGCCGACAGTGGAAGCACAAAGACTGACTGGATCTGTTTGGAGGGGGATGACGTGCTGCGGTCATTCAGATCGCCGGGATTAAACCCATTTTTTCACAGCACGGAAGAGGTTATTGGAATTTTGCAGGAGGTTTTTTCTCAACATCCAGGCATCCGGAAGGCTGAGGCGGTTTTTTTTTACGGGGCGGGCTGTTCTTCCATGACAAAGAAAGCGATCATCCATGATGCACTGAAGGTGTTTTTCCCCAACAAGCATATAGATGTTGAACATGATATGCTTGCCGCTGCCCGTGCTTTATTTGGGAAAAAACCTGGCACAGCCTCCATATTGGGTACGGGATCCAACTCATGTATATATGATGGGGAAATAATCACGGAGCACCTTTTTTCGACCGGCTATCTGTTTGGCGATGAAGGCAGTGGTGCCCATCTGGGAAAAACCTATATTGCCGCCCATTTAAAAGAAACAGCACCCAGGGAAATCAGGCAGGCGTTTATGGAACGATACGGCATGAGCAATGAAGAGATCCTCACAAACGTTTACAAGAAAGCAGGGCCAAATCGGTTCCTTGCCTCATTTTCACCCTTTTTGAAAGAACATATAGGCCACCCGTATGTGCATGATCTCGTAGAATCATGTTTTGATGCTTTTTTTGAACAACAGCTCTCGCGGTTTACCGGTTATAAGACCCGTCCCTTTGGATGCATCGGTTCTGTGGCCTACCATTTCCGGGACATTCTGCAGTTATCTGCCCACAAACATGGCGTTCAGCCCGGAATATTTATGGCTTCGCCCCTGGAGAGCCTCGTCCGGTTTCATGCAAAGCACACCTGATATGGCCTCTGTATGAAGGCTGTCAAGCCTGTCGCTTGCCTCCGGCGGGAGCACCATGGCATAGCCACTGCATCATCTTTTCCTTTTCATCCGGATGAAACCAGGCTGCATCGTCGTACCGTTTAAACCAGGTAAGTTGCCTTTTGGCATAGCGGCGTGTGTTGATCTTGATTTTTGCCACCGCTGTATGCAAGGAATATTTGTTGGCAAGCCAGTTGAAGATCTCTTTATATCCGACCGTGTTCAAGGCATTGAGGTGCCGGTACCTGTAAAGTCCGAGGGCCTCTTCGATCAGCCCTTGCCTGATCATCAAGGTTGTTCGAGCATTAATCCGGTCAAACAGTTCCTTACGGGGCCTGTCAAGCACGATTCGTTTGATAGAGAAGGGTCTTTCTTTAAAGTTCTGTTTCCTCAGCATGGAAAAGGGCACTCCCGAAGAGAGGAACACTTCCAGTGCCCGCATCATGCGTTTGGGGTTTGCCTGGTCGGCCTGTCCGTAGTATTCCGGATCCACCTTTTTGACCCATTGCCGCAATGCAGTGAGCCCATCTTCCAGGTATACCTGATGGATCTTTTCACGCAATACCGGATCGGGGTCAGGCAGTTGATCGATCCCCCGGCAAAGTGTATCAATATAGAGGCCTGAACCACCTGTTACAACGACATGGTCAGAACGCCGGAACAACCCCTCCATTATTTTCAAAGCATGCTTTTCGTAGAGTGCTACATTGTAGTAGTCTTTAACAGAAAGGTGTCCAATCAGGTAATGGGGGACCGTTTGCAGTTGCCCTGATGACGGGGTGGCTGTTCCCACCTGCAGCTCCCGATAGAACTGGCGCGCATCGGCTGAGATGATCCCTGTTTTCAGATCCCTTGCCACATCGATGCTTAACTCGGTTTTCCCGACAGCAGTAGGGCCGGTGATCACCACAAGGGTCTTATTTCTCCTGGTCGAAGTCATCGTTGTTAATCACCGGGTCATCACCAAAATACTCTTCACCTCCTTCGATCTGATCAAAATCGGAGAGGTCTGCCGGAGGAGCATCTCCATCGCCATAGGAAAAGTCTTTCGGGGTTTCGACTCCGGGAATCTGTTTTGGTGTGGCGACCAGCTCAACGGGGACAGGGCCCCGTGACTTGCTGAAGCGGGGATAGATGGTGTTTTTGTCGGCAGGCATGATCTTCACCAACTCAATATAAAAAGTCCACCCGTTCAGGTTATCGTAGACAAACAACAGGCGTTGATGGGGATCATCTATAAAATCTTTCAGGACACATTCGTGCATGAGCAACACATCGTTTTCCTTCTCTGCAGGCCCTTGCTCTTCATCATCTTCTTCATTAACCGCGATGGCGGGATCCGTGCCGGTGAGCTGAATCTCTTTCTGCTTGCGAAACCGGTGGTCGCAAATAAAAAATGAGGCCAGCATGCCGGGATCCAACCCCAGGTTCCCCAGGATGGCCTGGTGAAAGTCTTCAAACGTCTGATCCGCACGCAACTCTATCTCCCTCAAAAAATCGTCGTAATCCTCAAAGCTTGTCTTAAACTTGTAAATGATCATACAAGGCTCCTATTGTTACCCTTATATTGGGTGTTTATCCATAACAAAGATACATGACAATTTTCAATTGACACACAGATCGATAAAAAACCATGCAAGGTTTTACATCAGAAATATCCTTGTTTTTAACACAGATGCCTCCAATGCGGATGGTGTGTTGCCGAAATGATGGTGTAAAAATGCAGATTATCCTTTAACCTTGCTTTTTGTCAATGAAAAGCGGCAAATTGATGGGGATTTTACAGGAGACATGTAGATGATTATTTCTTAATTCCGCGGTGTCAATCCCATTTTTTTCCCTTCTTCGAGCATCCGTTTCAGGGCCTCCCCTTTTTCGTTTGGAATCTTGCCGTCAAGGATGGCTTCCCGGATGGCTGTCTTTATGATGCCCACTTCTTTGCATGGGGGTAAGTCGAAGGCAGCCATGATGTCCTCGCCCGAAACAGGTGGCTGCCAGTTCCTTAGTTTATCCTTTTCTTCCGTTTCTTTCAGCTTGCGCCGCACTCTCTGAAAGTTTTCAAGATACTGTACGACCTTATCCCTGTTCCCTGAGGTGATATCCGCTTCGCAGAGCATCATCAGGTCGTCAATGTCATCGCCCGCTTCAAACAACAACCTCCTGACCGCCGAATCTGTCACAATATTTTCAGTAAGCGCGATGGGACGCAGGTGTAAAAGTACGAGCTTCTGAACATACCTCATCTTTTCGTTCAGGGGCAATTTGAGCCGCCGGAAGATCTTTTCCACCATTTTCTTTCCGACAAACTCATGTCCGTAGAAGGTCCATCCAAGCTTCTTATCGTACCGTTTGGTTACCGGTTTGGCGATATCGTGCAGCAAGGCGGCCCAGCGCAGCCACAGATCATTCGTCTGTTGGGCCAGGTTGTCCATCACTTGCATGGTATGAAAAAAGTTGTCCTTATGGGCTTTTCCGTCTGCCACTTCTACACCGTACATGGCATCGAGCTCCGGGAAAAACACACTGAGCAATCCCGCTGCCCTGAGCATCCTGATCCCTTTGCCGGGTTCCCTGCAAAGCATGATCTTGTTAAACTCATCCATCACCCTTTCGATTGACACAATACTTAACCGCCCGGCATTCCTGCGGATGGCTTCAAAAGAAGAGCCATCCACTTCAAAATCGAGCTGTGCGGCAAAACGTATGGCGCGCATCATCCGAAGAGGGTCATCGGAATAGGTGAGGTCAGGGTCAAGAGGGGTCCTGATGATCTTGTTTTCCAGGTCATGCATGCCCCCGTGAGGATCCAGCACCCGGCCATAATCCTTGTCATTGAGGCTGATGGCCATGGCATTGATGGTAAAGTCCCGCCGTTTCATGTCATCTTCAAGGGTTCCGTCTTCGACAATGGGTTTGCGCGAATCCGCACGATAGGATTCTTTACGTGCCCCGACAAATTCAACCTGCCAGCTCTGGTAGCGAAGCATGGCAGTCCCGAAATTCTTATAAACCTTCAAACGTGCTCTCCTGTCAAGTTTGTCAGCCACCCCGGCTGCCAGCTCTATACCGCTACCAACAACCAGGATGTCAATATCTTTGGAAGGCCGTTCAAGGAAGATATCGCGCACCCATCCGCCAATTACATATACCGGCTTCTTCATCTCAGCTGCCGCTTCCCTTACAGCATGAATGACTTTATGGTCTAAATAATCTGAAAATGACGTCACAGGTTCACGATTTTTGGGATAATGGAAAAACTTCAACAATCAATAAATGGGTTCTTTTACTTTTTTCCTTTGGGTTATGTTTAGGTGACAAACGACCTGACAACCTGAAATAATCAACTTCTTAGGACACGCAGCTCCCCATATTCATCGATCTTCACAATGGTAGAGGGCTTTATCTTGCTAATGGACTGGTGCCTGACAGGTACGATATAGTCAACAGATTGTTTGATGGGCTCAAGGATACCACCAAAAGAATAGGGGCTTGGCGCACCACTCACATTGGCTGAGGTGGAAGTAACAGGTTTGCCAAAAGCACCAAGCAGCTCCTGGCAGAAATCATGTTTGGGGATGCGTATCGCGATGGAACCATCATCTGCAAGAACATTCTTTGGAAGGTTCCGGGCACCGGGATAGATGATCGTGAGAGGGTCCATGACACTGGCCAATAACTCTTCAGCTATTTCAGGCACCTCCCTGACATAGTGTGTCAACATCTCAAGGTCTTTCACCAGGATGATCATTGATTTTTCCAGCATCCGCTCTTTGATGCGATACACCTTCTCAACTGCTTTGGCGTTGGTGGCATCACACCCTATGCCCCAGATGGTGTCGGTGGGATACAATATGGTGCCCCCCTTTTTCAGGACTTTCAGTACATTTTGTATATCATGATCAGCCGACATGAAAAACAATCATTTAACCAGTTAGCTACCTCTTAATTTGATGATTCAATTCTTGTGCCAAACCCCTCAACCGTTCTTGCTGGAAACAGACTTTTTATCTGCATCTCTTGCACGGTTCATATGGCGCAGCTTGGCATATTTCTGGAAACACAAAAACGCATCCTGATAACTGACCACAAATCCCATATATCCCTCCAGTACCCCCAGTTTAACAAAATAATTCCTGAAAAACCGCCAGAATGTCTTGTAAAACACCTTCCATGCAGAGCATGATGTTCCTTTTTTGAATGCTTCTGTTGCCGCAATGGTACTGAAGCGATTGATCGTGTCCAGGTATTCCTCATACGAATCACACAGCCAGTGCAGGATATCGCCTTTGAGCCGGCCAACGGAAGAACCTTCTTTCATCACCACTTTATCGTGAGGGTTTACACCGCCCCATCGCCCTTTGCGCCTGTCCCATAGTCTGAGTTTGCGGTCCGGGTAGAGTTGTGTATGGCGCAGCCAGCGCCCGCAAAACCTGTTACGCCGGTTAAAACGATAACCGTCATGTTCCCAGTTGTCCTTCACCTTCAGTATAGATGCAACCAGTTCATCCGATAACGCCTCATCGGCATCCAGTGATAACACATGATCATGCAATGCCTTTTGCAGTGCAAAGTTCTTTTGTTCTATATAGCCAAGGAAGGGTTGCTCATAGAGTGTAACCCCCAGTGACCTGCATATCTCCTGCGTACGGTCGGTCGAACAGGAGTCCACCACCACCAGCTCATCAACGACTTTCTTCATGGAACGGATACACTGTCCGATGTACTTCTCTTCATTGTATGCAATGACCACTCCGGAAATACGAGGCATGTATGTGCTGTTTTGACGTTTGGCAATTTACGTTATGAAATGTATGTTACCTCGTTTTCTGCATTGTAACCCGAGGTGTTTTCTGTCAGGCGTCATGCCCCTGAAGGTCCAGGCATTCACCGTTTTGTTCTCACTCATACGGCAACCTGGTGTTGTCGCAGTGCGTCATTCAGGCTTGTTTTGCGGTTGGTGCTTTCTTTGCGTTTGCCGATGATCAGTGCGCAGGGGACATCATAGGTGCCGGCGGCAAATTGTTTGGGCAGGGTGCCCGGGATGACCACAGAGCGTTCCGGAATTCGACCTTGGGTTTCAACGGCTTCGCTTCCGCTCACATCAATCACCTTTGTTGAAGCGGTCAATACCACGTTTGCGCCCAGCACAGCTTCATTCTCCACATGCACACCTTCTACAACAATACACCGGGAACCAATAAACGCGTGGTCTCCGATGATCACCGGAGCTGCCTGGACGGGTTCAAGAACACCGCCAATCCCCACGCCCCCGCTAAGATGTACCCCTTTCCCGATCTGTGCACAACTGCCAACCGTAGCCCAGGTGTCGACCATTGTTCCGGCATCCACATAGGCGCCAATATTGACATAGGAGGGCATCATCACAACATCCGGGGCCAGGTAGGCGCCATAACGGGCAATGGCATGGGGCACCACCCTGACACCAAGCTGGCTGTATCCCCGCTTTAAAGGGATCTTATCGTGAAACTCAAAAGGGCCCACCTCTATGGACTCCATTTTCCGCAAGGGGAAATACAAGATGACAGCCTTCTTCACCCATTCGTTTACCTGCCAACGGCCTTCTACGGGCTCCGCGACACGCAACCGGCCGGCATCAAGCAGCGAGATCACCTGGTCTACAACCTGCCTTACATGGCCTTCCGACAACAAGGAACGGTTCTCCCAGGCCGACTCTATTGTTTTTTGTAATTGTTCCATGTGAATGCTCAGAATCTCGTCGTTCATGTTTCCAACAGTCAACCGCAACGCAAATATAGGACTATTTTTCTCCCATATACAAGCTGCTCCCGTTATTTCTGATGATGATTCTGTATCTTTGCAGAAAAAGCCCTGATGGGAAGGATATTGGCCATCGACTATGGAAGGAAGAGAGTGGGACTGGCGGTCACCGACGAGTTGCAAATGATCGCCGGCGGACTGGGCACTGTCCATTCAAAAGATGTGATCTCATTTTTAAAAGATTACTTCACCAGGGAAGATGTTGAATGCATTGTGGTTGGAGAACCTTTCGACATGCAGAACCGTGCCTCAGATGCTTCCAGGTATATAGACCCTTTTGTGAAGCACCTGCGTAAACAATTTCCCCACATTCCTGTTGAAAGGATAGATGAACGCTTTACATCACAGATGGCTCTGCAAACGATGACTGATGCCGGCCTGAAGAAGAAAGCCAGGCAAAACAAAGCACTTGTGGACACCATCAGTGCCACCATCATTTTGCAGTATTATCTTGAGCAACGTTCCAACAAAAGAAGATCATGAGTGTTTTACCCATTCTTGCCTACGGTGATCCTTTGCTGAAAGCACGGGCCAGGCCTGTTGACAAAGATTATCCGGGCCTTCACAGGCTCATCGAAGATATGTGGGAAACCATGTATAAGGCCCAGGGAGTAGGCTTGGCGGCCCCCCAGGTTGGCCAAGGCATCCGGCTTTTTATCATTGATGCCACCCCCTTCGCAGAAGAAGAGCCCGGGCTGGAAGGCTTTAAAAAGGTCTTTATCAATCCGGAGATCCTTGAAGAATCAGGAAAAGCCTGGTTTTTCAATGAGGGCTGTTTGAGCTTTCCGGAATTAAGGGAAGATATTGAAAGGCTGCCCAACATACAACTCCGCTACCAGGATGAAGCATTTACCACTTATGAGGAAAACTATACAGGGATTGTTGCGAGGATCATTCAACATGAATACGATCACATAGAAGGGATATTGATGGCAGATCATTTTTCCCCATTAAAAAAGACCCTGCTTAAAAAAAAGCTGACCAACATTTCCAGGGGATCTGTTTCTGTGAAATACCCCATGAAGTTTCCCTTAAGAAAATAATGATGTACCATCGTCACAGGCTTTCTAACGGCATTCGCCTGATACACCGTCCTACTGTTTCTCCCGTGGCCCATTGCGGCCTGATCATAAATGCTGGCTCACGCGATGAAAAGCCCGAAGAGCAAGGCCTGGCACACTTTATTGAACACGTCATATTTAAAGGCACCCGCAAAAGAAAGTCTTTCCACATTCTCAGCCATATGGAGAATGTCGGGGGCGAGATCAATGCCTACACTTCAAAGGAAGAGACCTGCATTTACGGCTCTTTCATGCATCCCTACTACGAACGCTGGTTTGACATCGTGGCCGACATTTCATTTCATTCCTCTTTTCCCGACAAGGAGTTGATTAAAGAAAAAGAGATCATCATCGATGAGATCAACGCTTACAAAGACAGCCCGGCAGAGCAGATCCTGGACGACTTTGACGAGATTATCTTTGACGGTCATCCGCTGGGCAGAAATATTTTGGGAACCCCAAAGCATTTGAAAACATTTGACCGGCAAAAGATCAAAACGTTCATCGAGAAAAACCATGTCGCGCATGAGCTGGTCATCTGTTCGATAGGCCGCATTGATTTCCCTAAGCTTATACGATTGGCGGAAAGGTATTTCGGGGATTTTCCCACTGGCACGAGGCAGCAGAACAGGCAACCCCCCACCCATTATCTGCCCCGGCAAAAGATGGTACATCAACAGAACCACCAGGCGCATTGTATTACCGGCAACCAGGCCTACGATCTTTCACACGAACGAAAAACGGCACTGTCCTTGCTCAACAACATCCTTGGCGGGCCGGGTCTTACGTCAAGGCTGAACATGTCGGTAAGGGAAAAACATGGTTTCTGTTACCATATTGAAAGCATGTATCAGCCATATTCCGATTCCGGGATCGTGTCTGTCTATTTTGGCACTGACCCGGGCTATGTTGACAAGACCATTTCCCTGATCAGCAAGGAGCTGTCAAGGTTGCGCAATCACAAGCTGGGCTCCCTGCAGCTCCAGCGCGCCAGGAATCAACTGTGTGGCCAGGTAAACATTGCCCATGAGTCCAACCTCAATGAAATGCTCTTCATCGGGAAAAGAATTCTTCATTTCGACAATCCGGAAACACTTGCAGAGATTAACCAGCACATCGGGTCGGTGACGGCTCCGGAGCTTCTGGAGGTTGCCAATGAAATATTTGACCCCATCAAGATGAGCTTCCTGACCTATAAACCGTCATAGACGATATGGATTTCCTGCCAAAAAACATCGAAGCTTATGCCTCACGGTTCAGCACATCAGAATCTGAGGCTTTAAAGACACTCAACCGCGAGACGCATGCCAAGGTGTTGAATCCAAGGATGCTTTCCGGCCATCTTCAGGGCAGGCTGCTATCTTTCATCAGCCGGATGCTCCGCCCCAGCCGCATCCTGGAAGTCGGTACCTATACGGGTTACTCGGCCATCTGCCTGGCCGAAGGATTGAGTCAGGACGGCATTTTACACACCATTGACCGCAACCCGGAGCTGGAAGGCTTTGCCAGGGAACATATTGTTCAGGCCGGATTTGACAAACAGATCGTCCAGCATGTTGGCGAAGCCTTGGACATTCTGCCCACCCTCCGGGAACGCTTTGACCTGGTGTTTCTCGACGCCGACAAGGTCAATTATGTGCGCTATTTTGAGATGGTCTACCCGCGGCTGCGACAAGGGGGTATTCTGGTGGCCGACAATGTTTTGTGGAGCGGGAAAGTGTTAGGCCCTGTCGAGGGGCAGGATGAGGAAGCGATGGGCATCGTACGCTTCAATGAATCCATACAGGCACACCCCGGCGTACGGAACTTGTTGCTGCCATTTCGTGATGGTGTTATGCTGGTCGAAAAAACCGCAGCTGAATAACCGGGATTCGGGTCTGGCCCTTAGGGATCAGCAGGCACCGGCTGAATGGATCATCAGGGGCAAAACAATGGTATACCAACAGGAACAAAAACATTCCGCAGACACCCTGGAACCTTTCAATATCAACAAGCGTTATATTATTGGTTGTTGTTTGCAGGCCGGCGAAATAATTCCTGGAGGCTGGTACTGATAGAGATATGATTGGGAGCACCCGCAAGGTGATAATCTGACCGTCCGTAGTTTATTTGGAAACGCGATACATGAAGGCCAAAGCCCCAGGAAAAACCAACGGTCGACAGGCGCGTATCCACCTTCATCTCCTGCCTGCGTCGATAATTATATCCTGCGCGGAGGCTAAAGCTTTCCAATGGTGTAAACTCAGCACCAAGTACCACATGGCGCATGATGTTGTCTGCAATATTGCCTGCTCTGTCCTGAAAGTTCTGATCATTCCCGTCACCGTCAAAATGGTCAGGCAACAATAAGGGAGAGTCATAGGTCAGGTCATAATTATGCATGTTGTTGGCCACCAAAGAGAACTGGAACGGTGCATTGGCCAGCTTTTTGGTTACTCCCAACACCAGGTCGAATGGGAGTGGCTCACGGTTGCCGTCGTGGTAGTAAGTTATCTGCCGGCCAATGTTTCTGGCCAGCAGCGAAGCCGCTATCAGGCGTTCCTGGTTATGATATGTCAACGAAACGTCGGTGGCCAAACCAAAAGAGGCAACATCGTAAAACGAGGAGTGGATCAGCTTCAGGTTGCTGCCGATGGAGAACTGCTCGTTCAGCATTCTTCCCCACCCCAGCTGAAAACTGTATTCCCCTGCAGTGAATTGCCCGATGACCTGTCCCACCTCGTTAGCCTCTACAAAACGTCCGTAGTCGATGTACTGGACCGAAACGCTAAAATGGCCCAGGTTTTCGAAATAATGGTTGAAGGCAACAGTGCCATAATGGATGTCGTCAAAATAATCAACAAAGTTAAGCGACAGGTGGTTGTTATGATCCTGGCTTAACAGTGAGGGGATCATCAGCGCCATCCCCAGGTCCGGCTCAAAGGTGGGGAAACCATAGCCTCCGGCAGCTGTTATCCTCGCTGTTTGCGGCAGGCTAAGAAACTCATAGACACGACCGCTCTGACGTTGGCCCGTAACCGCCTCACCCGTAAAGAGCAGGCAAAGAAAAAAAAGAAAAGCAATTTTTTTCAACAAGACAAAAAATGTTATTTCAATGATATGGTAACCAAAACGAAAAACAACGCATCCTTATTTTATCTTCCGGACCGATTTCTGCCACATCCGGCGATTTGCGTCATTGTTTCATGAATTTTCAGCACCTGCGGGATCAACGCCTTGCGACCATCATTTGTGACCACGAAATCTGCCTGTTCTATCTTGAACCTTTCATCGTCCTGGTGCCTGGCTCTTTTCAGTATTGCTTCGCGGCTGACCCCATCGCGCTTACAAACCCTTTGGATGCGAAGATCTTCGGGGGCCGCCACCACAATGATCCGGTCGAAGCTGCCTGACTGCCCTGTCTCAAAAAGGATGGCCGACTCTTTGATAACATACAACGCAGATTCTTGTTTGGCTGCCCATACGCGGAAATCTTCCCTGACCACGGGATGTATCAGTTCATTCAACTGATGCAGTTTCTTTTCATCATCAAAAACGATGGCAGCCAGCTTCTTTCGGTCAATATGCCCATTGCGGTCAAGGATGTCACTTCCAAAACCTGCCACGACCTTTGCTATGATCTCCTTTTGTGTCAGGAAATACCGGCCCCTTTCGTCGGCCCGGTATACCGGTACCCCAAGCTGCCTGAAAAGACGGCCCACTGTGGTTTTGCCACTGCCAATATTGCCGGTAAGTCCCACAAACAGCATGTACGAAAAGGATAAAGGATTCTTAAAACACACTCCCCTTTACTGGGTGGTCACTCCAGGATAATGTATTCCACAAACTGTGGCCTGTAATACAAGACATCCACAAAAGAAGGGTAATTTTCCAATGTCACCGGCAAACTGCCATCGTCATCGTCAATGGCCTGCGGGCAGCTAACGGTGGCGTGGAACATTTGCTCACTTACAGCCTGATAATCCCTGAGCGCAACCAGGTAGTTTACTGTCACACTGTTAGGGAAAAGCCGCACATCGAGGGGGGATAGGTGATCCGGACATACCATGTCGATTTTCAGTTCTTTGGTGGCCTCGGTAAATTCTTCGACGGGAACATTGATGGTTACCTCTTCTTTTTCCATTTCCAGGAATGGGAATCCGGCAGGATGCTTTACTTTTAACGTTCTATGGGTATTTTTTCTCAGATTGCGGGCATCCCAGTGCTCCGTACGGAGCGACGAAAGGGTATCCAGCAGGGGTTTTGGCCCTGTTGCAGTGATGCTGTCAGGTTCGATGGTGATGGGTCCGTATTGGTCAAAGCGCCTTTCAAAAGAGATGTCGGCATCCAGGATCACAGGCAGGCGTTTTCGTAGGGCAGGGACCATCTCAAGATAGATGGTATCCGGATATATGTCAATCACACGGGCCCGGCCTTCGAGGGTTTTTTCCAGATCTCCGGCAAGCATGGATCCGGTAACATAGTGATACCTGGCATCATTTCGGCTCAATACAGGCAGATCATCTGCGTCAAGCCGCATTAACTCTTTGGGCAAAAAGAAACGGGCCATGATCAGTTTGAGCCCTGCAGACTCCAATGTAAAAGAAACCAGGCTGTCGCTCTGGGACATGCTGAGCTTGTCGTCCGGGAAGTTATGGAAAGCCACCGTTTTGGTGAAGGTTGCCTGGTTATCCTGGGAAAGTTTTGTGAACAACCAAAAGAGGGCGCTGCAAACCAGGCAGATAATAAAGATATACACCTTCCGTTTGCTTGCTGCCTCCGTAGGTGTCAACACATCCTTTATTCGCCGTAAAATCCTGATGTTCATTTAGCGCCGGTCTCCAAGCTGTTCTGATGCACCGTCCATTGCAATGGCAGATTTTTCCACACGCAACCTGTTGCCACCTTCCACCTCAATGGTAAATGTCCTCTCCTGCTCTTCAACGATCTTTCCATGAATGCCACCTACAGTAATGATCTTATCCCCCTTTTTAAGGCTTTCACGGTACTTGCGCAACTGCTTCTGCTTACGCATCTGCGGACGGATGAAAAACAGATAGAAAACAAGGATGATAAGGATCAGGGGAAGGAACGCACCCAGGCCGCTTCCACCGTTGTCAGCGGGTGCCATCAAAAAAACATACAGCAAATTCATTGGATCACTCTTTGGTTAAAAAAATGCAATTATCAATGAGCAAAGTTAATAAATCATTCCGAAGCGCCACCATGCAACCTTGATGTATGGCCATTGATTTTTTTCTCTTTTACAAATTCCTCCACGAGTTTATCCAATACACCATTTACAAAGACTTTGCTTTTGGGCGTGCTGTACATCTTCGACAGCTCGATGTACTCGTTCAGGCTCACTTTTACAGGTATTTCAGGCAGTTTGAGGATCTCTGTCAGTGCCATCTCCATGATGATCATGTCCATCAACGCAATGCGTTCAACATCCCAGTTTTTTGTTTTTGCCGATATGATCCCGTTAAAATCGGCATGGTTAAGCAGTGTTATTTTGAACAGGTCGGTGGCAAACGTTTTGTCAGAGGGATCTTTGTACAGCTGCATCAGCTGGAGGCGGCCTCCAGCATCCTCCGAGTTTCTCAGTGTCCTGATCATCATCATATTCACCAGTTCCCAGTCATCGATCCAGTAGATACTCTTCTCTTCATAAAAAGAATGAAGGCCCTCATAAGGGAGCATGTCTTTTTTGATCATCTTCAACACAAAGCGTGTGTCTTCTTCCAGGCCGGTGGTGGCCTCACCCTCCATATACTCCCGGTAATACCGCTGTAATCTGATCTGCTGTAACAACCTGCGCACCAGTTCCCGGTCTTCATGCCAGTGAATCCCCCTGCTTGCAGCCTGTTTATGCAATGGCTTATCATCGGCGATCATCCGCAAACATTTGTTTTCCAGGAACCGACGGTTGGGATGCAGATCCTCATATGCAGGAAGTTGTTTGGCCATGCTGTCTTCGATCATCCGCTCTTCCTGCGATACAAGCTCTGCCAGAAACATCAGCTGGTGCAGGTAGAGGTCAAAGATCTTCTCAATCCCATGCAAAAGCTCCTTCACACCGGAAGCCAGATCCTGGTTGTGTGATTGAAAAAAAGCATAAAGGCTTTGCAAAACCTTTACACGAAGATGTCGTCTGTTGAGCATAATATTTTTTAAAATCCGGACAAAATAACAGGGCAATTACCGATTCAAAAGGACACCCGCAAAAAACAATGCAAAAGTAAGTGATTTTTTTTCTATATTTGACAGCATTAAGTAAATTAGTTGCCGGAAACAATCTGGCCTATAGTTCTTTTAATTTTTGCCAAAAATATTTTGAAAAGAAAGAAACCAGGAGGATTATCATATGGAAGAATTTGGCACCAATGTTCCCAGGGACGATATTTATTCAAAAGCTGTAAGGGCAGGGAAACGAACCTACTTTTTTGATGTAAAATCCACGCGTTCCAACGAATTGTATCTTACCATAACAGAGAGTAAGAGGCGGTTTAACCAGCAGACAGGGAAGTTCTTTTACGAGAAGCACAAGCTTTTCCTTTACAGGGAAGACTTTGAAAAGTTCAAAGATGCCCTTGAAGAAGTTTTCAGAGCCATTGACGAGCTCCAGGGTGAGATCATCAAACCCGGCCCGGCGGAAGGTTCTGAAAAGCCAGTGAAAGGGGGCACTGATATCTCTTTCGAGGATCTGGACAAGAAATTGGAAGAAGCCGTTGAAGACAAAGGGGAAGAAAAGAAAGAGGGCGACGAGGAGAAAGAGGACGAGGAGAAAGAGGACGAAGAGAAAGAGGACGAAGAGAAAGAGGACGAAGAGAAAGAGGACGAGGAGGAAGAGGACGAAGAGAAAGAGGACGAGGAGGAAGAGGAAGAAGGCAAGGAAGACGATAAGGGGGAGGACGAAGGGAAAGAAAAAGACTGATGGGTCATTGCCTGTATTTGCCCAAATTTTTATTGATCTTTTTTTGACGTGCACGCCGTTGAAGGTTTTCGCGGGTATAATCTCTTATCCTGTCATACACCCACGCTTGCTCAAGGCCTGTGATCCGGGCATATTCATCGCTCATAATCTCTATCATGTCATCCGTGGCCGACAAACGGGCAAGGTTTTTTATGCGTTTTTCGGCATCCATCCTGCAATGAAGCTTCATCCTGTTCAGGTCTACAAGATAGAAATCATAATCCCCGTCATCTCTTTTCACGATCAGGGTATTGCCCGGTGAATGATCCAGAAAAAGGATGTTGTTTTCGTGCAGGCGGTGGGTAAAATGCATGAATTGCCGAAGAATTAACTCCCTGTCCTGAAGCCCGGGGTCATCGATCAATGTCCTGAAAGTAAGGTCCTCTTTCAGGTGGATGCTTATGTAATAACTTCTCCCAAGGGAAAAAAAGCTTCTTTCTTCCATATAGGCCACCGGTGGCGGGGTGCCGATATCCCTTTGCAACAAATAACGGGCATACTCGTAGGACCGTTGTGCTTTTGATTTTCTAAAGTATCTGTAAACCAGTTTATTAATAATATTGGGCACCTTAAAAGATTTGACATTCAGGTGCATGTCATCCACAACAATATGTTTCACCATGTTTCTTTTGCCTTTGCCCACCTTGTGGCCCAGCCGGTTGAAATGGCCGATGGCATAATCAATCTGTGGTTTACACACCTGGAAGTCTGGAGAGATCACCTCTTTTTTATACCTTCCCATGCAGGTTACAGGTTTTGGTGTTAAAGGATGCTTCTGCTGTTGATTTATGCCTGCGGCGTTCATAATCCGGAAGCCCGGCGACTTGATGGTCAGCGTTTTTTGTCTTTTGCCGGGTACTTTCGTTTTTTCCTCCCTCCAAAATGTTTTCGCCTGTCTCTGCCCTCCCGTTTCTTTTCCGGTTTATATTCCGGTGCATTGCCCATATTTCGGGGCAATGGTGGTTTTTCAACAGACCTCCCCAGCAATTGTTCGATAGAGGCGAACTGCCGCTGTTCGTCGGGGCCTATCAGCGTACATGCCTTCCCATGGGCGCCAGCCCTGGCAGTGCGGCCAATGCGGTGCACATAATCTTCGGCATCATGCGGCACATCGTGGTTTATGATCATATCAATATCCTCTACATCGATGCCTCGTGAAATGATATCTGTGGCCACGAGAATACGTACTTTCCTGCTTTTGAAGCGGTTCATCACTGCTTCCCTTTCTGCCTGGGCAAGGTCGGAGTGGATCTCCTCTACCGACAGCCCTTGTTTTTTAAGGGCCCTGCACAACTGCTTTACGCCGTATTTGGTGTCGCCGAAGATCAATATGCTTTGCATCACCTCATCCCGGACAAGCCAGTTGACCATTTCTGTCTTCTGATCTTCATACACCACAAAGGCTTCCTGACGGATCTGTTCCGGCGGTGTTGACAACCCGATGTTTATCTCGACGGGCCTGCGCATGATCTTATGGCTCAGCTCCCTGATCTTATGGGGCATGGTGGCTGAAAATAAAAGGCTCTGCCTCTTTTTGGGGATAAAGGATATGATCTTCATGATGTCGTCATGAAAGCCCATGTCGAGCATCCTGTCTGCCTCGTCCAATATAAGAAAATCCAGTCCGCTGAAATCTGCATAGCCCAGGTTCAGGTGGCTGATCATCCGGCCCGGGGTGCATACTACCATGTCGGCACCGCTTGTAAGGGCTCGCTTCTCGTTAGAAAACACCTCTCCTGTACCACCCCCGTAGATGGCCAGTGAACTCACCGGGGCGAAATAGCCGAAACCTTCCATCTGCTGGGCTATCTGTATGGCCAGCTCCCTTGTGGGGACAATCACCAGTGCGCTGATCTTTTCCTTTCGCGGGGAAGTGATGATACGGTGTATGATGGGGAGCAGAAAAGCCGCTGTCTTACCCGTTCCTGTCTGGGCACAGGCTATAACGTCACGTCCCTTCAGGATTTCCGGTATCACTTGCTGCTGAACAGGCGTCGCCTCCTTAAACTGCATTGCCTCAATGCCTTCTGTCACTCGTGGTTCGAATCGGAAGAAAGAGAATTTCAAAATATGATCTGTTTTGTTAAGATGGGTCTTTGACCTTGTGCAAAGATAAATAATTGTTTGATCAAGCAGCCTTGACGTGGCGCCCCCCTACGGGTCAATAAGCTTAATGTGCAGCGGATCGTTGTCATTTGAAGGAAAAAGGGATCCCGGCATGAGAGGAGGATAAGTTCAAAACAATGCATTGCCCTGTCTGAATGCAATGTTGAATCCTGTTCTCTAAACATTTTTAAGAATGGCCTCCATTTGCTGTTGAAGGGCCTGTGCGGCGAACCTGGCTTTTCTGTCAAAATCCTTCTCCCGCGATGCGTAGATGATGTTCCGCGAGCTGTTTACCAGGATGCCAACGTCCTTGTTCATGGTGAGGCGGGCCACTTCTTCGAGTTTTCCGCCCTGGGCGCCTACACCCGGGACAAGGAAGAAATGGTCGGGCACGAGCTCACGAACCGATGACAGCACATCCGCCTGTGTTGCCCCCACCACAAACATCATGTTGTCAGGGCTCCCCCACTGCAGGCTTTCTTCCATCACCAGCTCATATAACTTTTTTCGGTAACAGGTTTTGATGCCAAACTTTTCCAGCAATATGGGCAGTTGCGGTTGAAGCACCTGGAAATCCAGGGCCCCGGGGTTGGAGGTCAGGGCAAGGATGATGGCCCATTTTCCCGGCCAGGAGAGAAAAGGCTTTACAGAATCGCTACCCATGTAAGGATTCACGGTCAGTGCATCAAAGGGCATGTTTTCAAAAAACGTTCTGGCATAATAGCCGGAGGTGTTCCCAATGTCGGCCCGTTTACCATCGGCAATTAAAAAGACAGGCCCTTTGGGATGCCCTGCCAGGTAGTGCATCGTCTTTTCGAGACTCTCCCACCCTTGGCTTCCGCGACATTCATAAAAAGCGATGTTGGGCTTGTACGCCACAGCCAAATCAATGGTTGCATCAATGATGCGACGGTTAAACTCAAACACCGGGTCGCCCGGGGTGTTCTTCAAAACTTCGGGGATCCGTTCTGCATCCGTGTCGAGTCCAACACACAGAAAGGATCTTTTTTTGCGGATTAAACCGGTAAGCTCCTGCCTGTTCATGGCTTGAAAGGATTATGATGCAACACCTTCTTTTAGCTTCTCAGCATTTTCGGCCACCTGAAGCGAGTCAATGATCTCCGTGATGTCGCCGTCCATCACGGCAGACAGGTTATACAACGTCAGGTTGATGCGATGGTCGGTAACCCGGCCCTGCGGAAAGTTGTAGGTACGGATCTTGGCAGAGCGGTCGCCGGTAGATACCATGGTCTTTCTTTTGGAAGCGATATCATCCAGATAATTTTTATACTCCATGTCAAAAAGCCTGGTGCGAAGCACTTTCATGGCCTTGTCCAGGTTCTTTATCTGCGACTTCTGGTCCTGGCATGAAACGACGATCCCTGAGGGGATGTGTGTAAGACGCACGGCGGAGTAAGTGGTATTCACAGACTGGCCGCCGGGCCCGGAAGAGCAAAAGGTCTCTTTTTTGATATCCCCTGGTTTGAGCTCCACGTCAAACTCATCGGCTTCCGGCAATACCGCAACGGTGGCAGCGGAAGTATGCACCCTGCCCTGCGTTTCCGTTTGCGGCACCCTCTGCACGCGGTGTACGCCCGATTCGTACTTGAGCACACCGTATACCCCATCGCCGGAAACGTTAAATATGACCTCTTTAAAGCCTCCGGAGGTGCCTTCATTCATATCCACCAGCTCGACCTTCCAGCGGCGCGACTCACAGAACTTAACATACATCCTGTAAAGGTCTCCGGCAAAAATGGCGGCCTCATCACCCCCGGTACCCCCGCGTATCTCAACAATGGCATTCTTATCATCCTGCGGATCCGAGGGAATAAGCAACAAACGGATCTTTTCCTCCAAATTCTTCTGTCGTTCCACCAAAGCATCCAGTTCTGTTTTTGCCATCTCCCTGAATTCGGGATCTTTCTCCTTATTGAGGATTTCGCGGGTAGATTCAATATTGTCAAGGATATTCTTGTATTCCTTGTATGCATCGATGATGGGCTCCAGGTCCTTGTATTCCTTGCTCAAGCTGACATAGCGTTTCATGTCGGCAATAACCTCCGGGTCGGCGATCATTTTCGCAACCACTTCATGTCGACCCATGATAGACTGTAGTTTCTCCAATAACATGGCGAATGGTTTTAAACATGCAAAGTTACAAAAAACAAAGCGAAAGCGGGTCAGGGATAGACAAATGTCCCCGAAGGACCGGTGATGGTCAGTCTCTTCTGTTTTGAAGGCAGCACTTTGCCGATGATTCGGGCATCAAGGTTGTAGTCAGCACTTATTTGGATCATTTCGCGGGCTGCTGCGGCATCATCAACATACAACTCAAAACGATGACCCATGTTAAAAACATTGTACATCTCCTGCCAGGGGGTGTCTGACTGGCTTTGAATGAAGGAAAAAAGCGGCGGGACCTCAAACAGGTTGTCTTTTACAACATGCAGGTGATCGACAAAACGGAGCACTTTTGTCTGGCCGCCCCCGCTGCAATGCACCATGCCGCAAATATGGCGCCTGAACTTTGCCAGGATCTTGCCGACCACGGGGGCATAGGTCCTTGTGGGGCTCAGGACGAGCCGGCCGATGTTCAGCGGCATATCCTTATGTGTATCTGTCAGATGGCTGCCACCGGTATATATCACTGACTCTTCCAGGCTGTTGTCGTAGCTTTCGGGGTATTTTTCTGCATACGACCTATGAAAGACCTCATGCCGTGCCGATGTCAGCCCGTTGCTGCCCATGCCACTGTTGTAAACATCCTCATACATGGTCTGGCCAAAAGAGGCCAGTCCGACGATCACATTGCCCTCGGAGATGTTATGATTGCAGATGATCTCCTTTCTGGGTATCCGGGCAACCACCGAAGAGTCAACGACCACCGTTTTTACCAGGTCACCCACATCGGCAGTCTCCCCGCCGGTCAACACCATGTTGATCCCCATCCCCCTCATCTTTTCAAGGAATGACTCGGTGCCATGGATGATGGCGGTCACCACCTCTTCCGGGATCCGTTTTTTGTTGCGCCCGATAGTGGAAGACACCAGGATGTTGTCTGTAACACCCACACAAAGCATGTCGTCCAGGTTCATCACCATGGCATCCTGGGCGATTCCCTCCCAAACGGAGAGATCACCGGTTTCTTTCCAGTAAATGTAGGCAAGCGAGGATTTTGTCCCGGCGCCATCGGCATGCATGATGTTGCAGTAGTGCGGATCGCCGCCCAGGTAATCAGGTACAACCTTGCAGAAAGCTTTTGGGAACAGTCCCTTGTCAAGCCCTTTGATGGCCCTGACAACGTCTTCTTTGTCAGAAGAGACTCCCCGTAAGATATATTTGGCCGTCATCTTTCAGGATCTTCCTCGTTTCTGATGGCAGGTTCCTCAGGTGGTTCCGGGGGTTCATAATCTTCGCGTATCACCCTGAACTCCGTCCGCCGGTTCAGCTGGTGTGCTGCATCCTGATGTTCTTCTGATGGCAGGGTGTCAATATAATCTTCGCTCAGCTCCGTACCTTCTTCAAACACAAAACCCTCTCTTTCAATACCTGATTCAATGCGTCTCGGACTCCGTTTGCCATAGCCCACTGCTTCCAGCCTTTCCGGCTCGATCCCTTGCTCCATAAGATATTCCACCACTGCCCGGGCTCGCCGCAGCGACAAGGTATCATTGTACCCATGGGTGCCCCGGCTGTCGGTATGGGAGGCCAGCTCGATCACGATATTGGGGTTGTTCCGCATGGTTTGGACCAACCCGTTCAGGGAGTCCTTGAACTGGGTCTGCAGTTCCCAACTGTCAAACTCATAGAGAATTTCCGGCAGTTCAATGGCCGTGACGGGAATGGGTGCTATGGAGATGTCTACCTCAAATTGCCGGCTTCGTTCCAGGCCAACGGTTGACTCCTGGGCCCTGCCGGAAAAATAACCTGATTTGTTGACCAGGATCTCATACACCGTATTTTCCCTTACGATGGTCTCGTCGAACGAATACCGGCCATCCCTGTCTGTTTCCTGCTGATTGAGGGAGCCGTCCGATCCTACCAGCTGAACGACAGCGCCCGGGACAGCGGTTTGGGTGCTGTCGTCGAGTACCTTTCCACTGATGATAAATTCAACGGGTGCAAGATAAAAAGAGAAAATATCGTAGGCACCCGTACGCCCCCTGTTGGAAGAGAAGAATCCCTGTTCCAATCCAGGCTTAAACACGATACCGAAATCATCTGCCGGACTGTTTATGGGGGATCCGAGGTTTTCCGGTACAGTCCATCCATCCGGCGTATACCTTGCCACGAAGATGTCCAGTCCTCCCATGCCGGGGTGTCCGTCGGAGGCGAAGTAAAGGCTGCCATCCTCATGGACATAGGGAAACATTTCGCTGCCTTTCGTATTGATCGGTTCTCCAAGGTTCTCCGGTGGACCGAATTCCCCCTGGGGACTGTCACGGCGCACCACCCAGATATCTTTTGCGCCAATGCTCCCAGGCATATCAGAAACAAAGTACAGTTCGCGTTCATCCGGGCTGATGGCCGGATGGCCGACGGTGACGAGGCTGTCAGTCGTCAGTGGCACTCCCTGCGGATTGGTCCAGTTGGCACCCTCCCTGGTTGCCTTGAATATCCTGCATCCCATATCTACCTCCTCCGCACGGACGCAACGGGTGAAAAACATCGTGGTTGCCGATGCATTCACCGAAGGGGCTCCCTCATTATATTCAGTGTTGACAGGGCCTTCATCGAGCAACGAAGGCCTGCTCCAATCTCCCGCCCTGTCCTGGTATGTGATAAAAAACGAAGTATGCTGATTGCCTGTCCATGGGTCCTTGTCCCTGCCGAGGGCGTCATCCCTCGATGAAGCAAAAACAAGGCTTGTTGCCCGGTGATCGGCAAAAGCAGGTGTATAATCATCAAACCGTGAGTTAAACAGCCTGATAGCCTCCACTTCATAATCAGCGGGCTCTTCCTTTAGCTTCATGGCAGCCTCTACAGAGGCTATACCCCTTGGCCCCCGCCAGTCGTCCGGAACTTTTTCGGCATACCTTTCATACTGTTCGCGCGCCTCCTCATATTTGCCATTGGTCATCATGGCATCAGCAAGGTACAAAATCGCTACCGGATCCGGATAATTGCCACGCACTGCCCGGTTGAACCAGGCTTCAGCCATCCGGTGATTGTTGGTATACCTGTGGCAAAGCGCTATCTTGAAAATGATCCGTGTTGCCTCTTCCCTGTCACTGCGCCTTATGCGGTTATAGGCCCGGCGATACAGGTCTATGGCTTCCTCATACTGACGCAGCTCAAAAGCCAACTCGGCCCTCTCCAGCCGCCTGTTCTGGGCCAATAATTCCATGGGGGATACAACCAGAGAGATGAAAAAAAATATGAATAACAACCTGGTGAGCATGTGTATAACGATTTATAATTTCGATAACCGGCCAGCCAACCACAGTCAGCACAGAAATCGTTGGGTCGCACTGGCTGTATCCATAACGCCGGAGAAAAAAAATAATTGCGGGTTTTGTCCGGCAATGATCAGGGATCCTCTTTTTTCCTGCGGTAGGGATAGGGAATGGTGTCATCATCGGGCGTTTCTTCTTTTTCACCCTCAACACCCCTTGTCTCCGTATTCCCTTCAGGGGCAACTGTTCTGTCATCCCCTTTCGTCACATCAGGCCTGTCAACCCGGTCAGGATCCATTGCCCTGGCCTCTTTTTCAATTTCTGAAGAGTACCGGTGTATCTCCGAGTTGATCTCCCGCTGTACTTTTTTCACCTCCCCGATGCCCTTACCTACCATGCGGGCAATTTCCGGTATCTTTTTCGGACCGAACAATATGAGAACCAGCAGGAGAAGTATCAGGATTTCTCCGCCGCTGATTCCAAAAAGAAGGATAAATGACCAGGTCATCGTGGTTGTATTGCAACAACAAAAATAATGCTTTCTTCGACAATAACACAATGATGTTGCCCTTTGTCCGCATGCGTTGGGGCGATAAAAAAAAAGATGTTGCTTTTACATAATTTATTACTTTTATTGCGAAAAAAGCCACTGCGTATGTTACCGTTCCAGAAAAAGCTTACCAATTCTTTTTATGCCATGCTGAGTTTGCCGGCGACGGCTATGGGGTTTGGCCTTGCCGTACAGATAGCTGTGCTGAGCTGGTTGTTGAGCACAAAATACGGTCTGGACATCTCTGACATTGGCCTTGTATGGGCATTTGGTCCTTTAGGGGGACTGATTGGCCAGGTGGTCATTGGGATCATCAGTGACAAAGTATGGGTGTGGAATGGCCGTCGCCGTGCGTTCATTTTGGTAGGGGGCGTGCTGGCAGCCCTTGGCTTGCTTGCCCTGCCGAACATCGGCATCATACAGGCTTCGCTTGGCCTGGATGGTGTTTTGGGGGTCGCCATTGTCGTCTCCCTGACCATAGACCTTGCCATCAACGTCAGTTTTAATCCCACCCGGTCCATCATAGCGGATGTGACGCCTGAAGGCCGGCCCCGGACAAAAGGGTATACCTGGATGCAAACGGTATCAGGCTCCTTTGGTGTGCTGGCCTACCTGATCGGCGCCGTTTTCGACAACTTCGTACTGATCTATTTTGGTGTGATCCTTATCTTTCTCTTCTCGGTGATCCCTCCTTTCTTCATCAAGGAGCCCAGGCGACTTGGACGTTACGGAAAGGCGGATATCGACGATGCGCCTGAGGTGGCAGCAAAAAAAGAAGGCACCAACGAGGCTTCTTTGATCGAGATCATAAAAACCATCTTGCCGCTATGGGGGTTTTTGCTATATGCTGTATATGGTTTCCTGGTCAGACTGGCGGGTGTTCCGAGAATTCCCAATTACCTGTTTGAGATCTTCTGCGGGGTGTTGACCATTGCCGTCATGTTCTACACCCTTACACGCAAAGAAGAAGGCTTGTCGAAAGAAAAGGGCGGGGTTATCGGTTTTAAAAAGATCCTGGCTGCACACTCCTTCACCTGGATAGGTGTACAGTCGATGTTTATTTACCTTTTTGCCTTTGTACAATTCAGGGTGCCGGCGCTGGCTGACATTCCGACCGGTGAAAACGGAGAGATCCTGGTTGCCGGCATGGAACAAATTAATGCGGCCGTCGGGCGCATAGTGAACTGGAGCTTCTTTTCCCTGAACCTGGTGGCGGCCATTATTCCGGTATTGCTTCTTGAACCGCTGGCTACCCGGTTTGGCAGGGTAAAAACCCATACCGTCAGTATTGCCATTATGGCTGTGGGTTACCTGAGTATCCTGTATCTTGGATATTCCCCCCTGATCATTTATTTTTTGATGGCCATTGTAGGTATCGGCTGGGCTTCCACGATCAGCCTGCCTTTTGCTATCATGTCGCAAAAAATCCCGCAGTCGCGCATGGGCCTTTACATGGGGCTGTTTAACCTGTCGGTGACACTCCCCATGTTTGTATCAAGCTTTGGGGTGGGTGAGTTGGTGGAAAAGGCCGATGACAAAGGCATCGTATTCATTGTGTGCGCCGTAAGTGTCGGGATCTCGGCCCTGGGATGGTCGCTGGTGAAAGAGCCCAGGGATGTGTTTACCAAACACCCCGTAGAGGCCGGGCAGGAGTGATTGCGGGCAGGGATTGTGCCACGATCATCAGAAAAGAACTAATTTTTTATGCACCGTATCGAATGGCCATCCGGCCGTGATGACCCTATGGTGCCTATCAGCGGGTTGTTGTGATACAGAGTGAATGAGTGGGAATCGTTCACTTCGGCAGTTGACGACGTCCACCATCTGCCGAAAGAGCCAATCCCCGCAAAGTTCCCTTCACTAAAGATGACACCTCCGGGAAGCGCACTAAAACCAAGTTGATTCGTGCCTAAATTGCCGTTGGGGTCTTCGTTCCACCGCGGATGCTCACCGGTGTCGCATTTGCCACCGATCTTTGAATTTACCTGCAGGCAGGACTTCAGAAGGGCCGCCGGTTCATCACCATCAAACAAATAGGCAAAAGTGATCAGTTCGTTGACATCGTCCAGTGAAGGAACACGCCAGCCTTCAGGACACAGTCCCCGGCCATCAACCGCTGCGCGAAAGTTGTAAAGCAGTCCATAAGCGTCAATGACGTCCTGGTCATAGTCAACACCGGATAAGAAGTCATGCGGATACACAGTGTAGAGACCCTGGGTTGCCACCCACCAATCTTCACCTTCCAATCCGGTAACGATCTCGTCGCCATTGGCATAACGGGTGGTGCGCAGGTTCTGCGCCATCCATTTCTGGTTGCCGATGGTTATTGTCTTGTATTCATTCCCGTCAATATCGACCAGCGTACCGTAATCATGTTCATAATGGGTGATATCATTCTCATCTTTACTGCAGGCCGTGACAATCAACAACAGAGCAAGAAAGACCATTGGGGCATATAACCTGTGCATAGCGACGTATTTTTTTGATGTGTTTAAATGGGGTTTTTTTAGTCAGATGGGACCTCTGTCAGATAATTATTCTTTTGTGCACCAGGGTAGTTGTCACAGAGGCTTTTTATGAAACATTTTTTAATTGTGAGCAGCGGATGCATATACATTATAAACTCAAAGACGGAACAAAAATTATACCATTAGGATCTTTTGAAAGCAGACTTTCAAAACCCCTAAACACAAAAAGCCCTGCACTGTCGTGCCGGGCTTCTTTTTTGTGTCGGGGTGAGAAGACTCGAACTTCCGACCCCTTGCACCCCATGCAAGTGCGCTAGCCAACTGCGCCACACCCCGATTTTGCGTTGCAAAAGTAATATTTTCGATCAACAGGACAAAATATTTTTGATAATAGTTCACTGGGCCGCCAGCTCACTTCCTTGCTTTCCATTCAATATCGGATATATCCATATCGTGGGCAATCCTGCGCGCCAGAACGAAGAAATAATCGGACAGGCGATTGAAATACCGGATGACAAGTTCATCTGTTTTGTCATGTTCGGCAAGTTGGGTGACGATTCGTTCCGCTCTGCGGCATACGGTCCGGCATACATGGGCATAGGAGACTGCAGGATGGCCTCCCGGCAGTATAAAGTGACTCAGCTCCGGAAGGCCCTGATTCATGTGATCAATCTCCTTTTCCAACAAAAGGACATCATCTTCATACAGGTTGGGAAGGTAATCAGGCTGACAACCTTCGTCGCATGCCAGGAGGGATTCTGCGGTAAAGACCCTGTCCTGGATCTCCAGCAATGCATCCTTATGGTGAGGGGCTATCTCCTGGTCACGCAAAAGCCCGATGAAGGCATTCAGCTCATCAGCGGTGCCATAGGCTTCAATCTTCAGGTGATGTTTGGGCACACGGCGGCCGCCCAGCAAGGATGTTTCACCTTTGTCACCGGTTTTGGTGTAAATTTTCCACTCTTTCATGATATCTGACTCTGTAAAAAACGCATCTTCACAGGATATTTCCCGTAAATCCTATTTATCCAGTGTCACCCTTACCGGTCTTCTGCGTTGTTAAAAATGCCTGTGTAATCATCATATTGCCGGTAAAGGGCTATGTGTGCGGGTCGGGAACCAGCGTCTTGTTAATTCTCCCTGCTCTTTTCCAGGGTAACGATCTCGCTGTTGACCTCATCCGATTCTACCTGTCCGTCGCGCAACCGGATGATGCGGTGAGCATGTTTGGCGATGGCTTCTTCGTGGGTCACCAAAATGATGGTATTGCCTGCATAATGGATATCCTGCAACAGCCCCATGATCTCAATGGATGTATTGGTGTCCAGGTTTCCTGTGGGCTCATCGGCCAGTATGATTGACGGGTTGTTCACCAGTGCCCGGGCCATTGCAACCCTTTGGCGCTGCCCCCCGGAAAGCTCGTTGGGCTTATGATGGGTGCGGTCAGCGAGCCCGACCTGGGCGAGCACATCCAGGGCCCGCTGCTGACGTGCCTGTTTTGTCCTTCCGGCATATATCAACGGCAAGGCAACATTGTCCAGCGCGGTGCTTCTGGGGAGCAAATTGAAAGTCTGGAAAACAAAGCCAATCTCCTTGTTACGGATATCTGCCAGCTCATTATCCTGCAATTTGCTGACATCTTTTCCATTCAGAAAATAGCGTCCACTGGTCGGTGTGTCAAGGCAGCCAAGGATATTCATCAATGTGGACTTCCCGGAACCGGAAGGCCCCATCAGCGCGACGTACTCGTTGCGATTTATGGTTATGGAAACCCCGCGTAATGCGCGCACAACCTCCAGCCCAACCTTGTAATTCTTGCTTAACGACTCTATCCGGATGGTTTCTGTTGCCATGAGGTTTTTATTTACGGCAGAAATGCTTTCGGCAAAGGTACGCAAAATCATCACCGCGACCTGGTTTTTTTCACAGTAACATGGTAAAAATGAAGACAGGCTCCGGCATGGATGTTGCCAGCAGCCTGTCATCTGAACAAAAAAACCTGTTGTTGCTGGCTATTGCCTGACTTTGATCGTACATCCGATAGCCCTTGTAAAGGTGGGGTCGGGTGTTTCTCCTGCGAGCAAAGCATCGATGGCGTTTGCCAGATAAGGTGTTTCCACTGCATCAGCGTCGCGGTAGTTATCGTCGATGGCCCCAATGTATGCCACAACGAACTCCTCCCCGACTTTCTCGAGCAAAAACACATGTGGTGTCCTTGTCGCCCCATACTGCGGGTATATGGTCTGATCTGCATCTATCAGGTAAGCGAAAGGGAAGTTCTTCTCTTCAGCGCGTTCGATCATTTTTGTATAAGAGTCGCGCGGTTCTGCGATGGTATCGTTCGGATTGACAGCGATCACCGGAAAACCCTTTGGGGCATAGGCCTTATGCAACTCTATCATCCTGTCTTCATAGGCAACCACATACGGACAATGGTTACAGGAGAAAATGAGCACAATGCCTTTGGCATCTTCATAATCGGACATGGAAACATGGTTTCCGTCAACGTTCAGCAGGTGAAAGTCGGTGGCCACATCGCCAACCTCGTATCCCTGGGCAACAAGGCCTGTACTGAACAGAGCCACAAACAGCATAAGAAATAATTGTTTCATCGTTAAAAAGTTTGGTTAATAAAAGGTTAAATGATCCTTACAATAGAGGGATGATGATTTCTTCCAGTTCTTCATATTTGAACTCCCTTTCATAAAAACCGCGAAAAGAGCCGGAATAGATTACCGTGGCGGGTATGGCGCCGCTCCACTTTTCGCTTACCAGGGGGATCCAGCGATTGGCGTTGGGTTCATCCAATAAAATGACCTCGCTTTGTACGTTATGGTTTTCAATGAATGGGATAACCCTGTTATCTATATGATCGGGATTGTCAAGACTGACCAGCAACACTTTCACCTTTTTGTCCTTATAGGTCTCATGCAGCTTGTCAAAAGCAGGGATCTCCCTGACACAGGGAGCACACCAGGTTGCCCAGAAGTTGATCACATACAGGGAGTCATTGTCCATTTCCAGGCGCGGGGCAAAGGCATCAAAATCGACGACCTCAATGTCAGCTGCAGATTTTTTCAGTTCTGCTGAAACGGCAAGGGTAGCCGGAACAAGTAAAAGAGCAATCATGAAAGCTGATACAATCGTTCTCATGGCCTGGGGATGTTATGATATAATAAAACAATCATGTTGCTTTTATACAAATCACGATTTAAGGCCCCAGAGGGGTCCTTTGCTCTTAAGAACAGATAATCTTTCAAAATGTTTATGCTATAGGGGTAAAAAACATAAAATACTTTACCATGATCCGGTGAAAGAACAGGGCCAAAATCAGAATTGTTTAAAAAACGTCCTACTTGGCGTATGCCACAGCGCGTGTTTCCCGTATCACGGTGATTTTGATCTGCCCCGGATAGGTCATTTCGGTCTGTATCTTCTTGCTGAGGTCTTGTGATATCTGTTCGGCCTCGGCGTCGGTTATCTTCTCGCTGCCCACGATGACCCGCAGTTCGCGGCCGGCCTGGATGGCGTAAGTTTTCACCACGCCAGGATAGGACAGTGCCAGTTCTTCAAGGTCATTCAGGCGCTTGATATAGGATTCCACCACTTCGCGGCGTGCACCCGGACGGGCCCCTGAAATGGCATCACAGACCTGGATGATGGGCGATATCAGGCTGCTCATCTCCACCTCGTCATGGTGAGAGCCAATGGCATTGCATACTTCAGGTTTTTCCTTGTATTTCTCTGCCAGTTTCATCCCCAGGACCGCATGGGGCAATTCCGGTTCATTGTCAGGCACCTTGCCGATATCGTGCAACAGTGCGGCTCTTTTTGCAACTTTTGGGTTTAATCCGAGCTCAGAGGCCATGGTGGCGGCCAGGTTTGCAACTTCCTTTGAATGCTGCAAGAGGTTTTGCCCATAAGAGGAGCGGTACTTCATTTTTCCTACCAGTCGCAGCAACTCGTGGTGCATGCCGTGGATCCCCAGGTCGATCGCCGTGCGTTTCCCGATCTCCATGATTTCCTGATCAATCTGCTTTTGCGTTTTGGCAACCACTTCTTCGATGCGCGCCGGATGGATACGGCCATCGGTAACGAGTTTATGCAATGAAAGCCGCGCGATCTCCCTGCGCACCGGGTCAAAGCCGCTGAGGATGATAGCTTCCGGGGTGTCGTCAACGATGATCTCCACCCCGGTTGCAGCTTCCAGGGCCCTGATGTTACGGCCCTCGCGGCCGATGATGCGACCCTTGATCTCATCACTTTCGATCGGAAAAACAGACACGGAGTTTTCAATGGCCACCTCGGTGGCAGTACGCTGCAAGGATTGAACAACAAGCTTTCTGGCCTCATTATTCGCCGAAAGCCTGGCTTCCTCCATCACCTCTTTCACAAATGCCTGGGCATCAGCCTGGGCTTCTACCTTAAGCGCTTCAACCAGTTGCAGCTTGGCCTCCTGAACGGACATGCCGCTGATGGCCTCCAGCTGCTCCAGTTGCTGTTTGTAACTCCGGTCAAGCTCGACCTGTTTCTTGTTCAAGATCTCCAGCTGATTGTTAAGGTTTTCCCGAATCGTGGCAACCTCTTTCTGCTTACGCTGCAGATCTTCCATTTTTTGAGAAAAACCTGATTCCCTTTGTTTTAACCTGTTTTCAGCAAGGGCTAATTTCTGGTTGCTTTCGGAAACATATTTTTCATGCTCGGCCTTAAGCTGCAGGAATTTTTCTTTTGCCTGCAGTATTTTCTCCTTTTTTAATACTTCCGATTCTGTCACCGCCTCCTTAAGAATATGCTGGCTCTTGCGGATGATGGTCTTCCGCATGACGGTACCAGCAATCAACACCCCCAAACCCAGGGATATGGCCGATATCACAATGACGGCAGTGACACTTACGGTTAAAATTATCATCATATCGTAAATCATTTGGTGTATATTAATAAAAAAACCCGCATTGAATTCAATGAGGTTTTATGAAACCCCAAGTATACAAGATTAGGGGGTCAGGATTTGTCGAACGTCCAATGCCCCTTTCGGGGATACTGCAAGTTGCCCTGCAGTATTAAGGCCTGTTCTAGAAACCCCAAAACTTACCCTAAAGTTTAGTAATGTTGAGTTTCAAAAACGTGCATTTGAATTAATGCGGGTTATATCGAAATGTTTTCAAAGAACGTTTAGCTTTCCTCAAGCAGACATTTGTCCAATAATTGTTCAACTTTTATCAGTTGTTCACGCACGCTGCGTTGCTCCACGGCTTTATTATCTAAACGTAAATATTCAACGGCAAATTGTAGATTGACCATGGCCAGTAAATCCTGCTTGTCACGAAACGCATAATTTCTTGCATATTCCTGCATTTTGTCATCTACCAGCCTTGCTGCCTTCCTGAATACTTCTTCTTCACCTTCACTATTGACCGTCAGCCTGTAAGGACGCTCTGCAATTATAACTGATATAAGTTGATCTCTCATAGAACAGTGCCTATCTGTTTAAAAGCACGGTTGTTTTTTCGATTTCCCGCAAAAGTTCATTGATCTTTTGCTTTGCCCTCAATGGATCAGCACTTTCCAGCATTTTTGCCGCCTGCAATTCCGTCAGATCATTTTCCAGCTGAGCGATCCGTTGTGCAGAAGTTTTCAGGTCCTCCTTCAAACTTCCGTTTTCAACCTCCAGGCTTTGTGCTCTCTCCTTTAACTGATTGTTGCGAATGATCAGCTTCCTGATTTTGTTTTGAACCCCCTCAACAATCAGCATCAGTTCATCCATTCATCCAGGGTATTTAATGCTGTGACAAATATACATGTTTTTTTTGTAAAAGCAATGCCGTTTCTCCCAGAATCACCCTTTAGTAAATACTGAAACACAATGCGGCTTTCTTCAGGAAAAAGGACCAATTGCTCTAATCAAAAATACGAAATATTTTATTCTAAAACAAAACATTGAAAAATAAACAATTTAAATACATGATTTTTTTTATTGTTAATATTTGTATTTATATTTGTATTTTTATATTATACATTTTTATTTTTAATGAGAGAAGATTTTATTGCCTATTTATGGAAGCACAGGCTTTTGCGTGCAAAACCCCATCCCATGTTTTCTGTCAGGGGGGAGCCGGTCGAAATACTGGATCCCGGTCAGGAAAACATGCATGCGGGGCCGGATTTTTTTGCAGCAAGGGTGCGAATCGGGGATACGCTTTGGGTTGGAAACGTGGAGGTCCATGTACGTTCCTCATCATGGTTCGCACACGGTCACCACGAAGACCATGCATACAACAACATCATCCTGCATGTAGTTTATCTGTTTGATAAAGAAGTGGTTAACCAGCAAGGCGAACCCCTTACGCATCTTGAGGTGAAGTCATATTTTGATCAGGGGTTACAGCAAAATTATCGTTTACTCCTTGGAAGCAAAAGCTGGATTCCATGCGAGAATCTGATGGACAGGGTAGATCCATTGGTATTCAAACATTGGCTGTACCGCCTGTCGGTATGCCGTCTGGAAAGAAAGACCAAAGAAGTGGTTCAATACCTGCACTATTTTAGCCACCACTGGGAACAACTGTTCCTGTTCATGCTCTGCCGGCAGCTTGGAGGAAAGGCCAATGCAACGACCTTTGGAATGCTGGTGCAGAGGATCCCCTACCGGGTACTCGCCAGGAATTATGACCAGCTGACGGTACTGGAAGCTTTACTTCTCGGACAAGCCGGATTGCTGGAAAAAGATTTTTCAGAATATTACCCCTGCATGCTTCAAAACGAATACCGGTATCTCAAGAAGAAATACCCACTGCCCCAGCCTCTACAGACAAACCTCTGGAAATACGCCAGAATGCGTCCTGCGGGGTTCCCCGATCTTAGAATTGCACAACTGGCCATGATTTACCATCTCCACCATGGACAGTTGTTCAATAAAATACTGGGAATGAAAGAAACATCCGCATACAGCAGACTGTTGACAGTATCGCCATCGGGTTATTGGAACAACCACTACCGCCTGGACAAACAATCAGGCAGCCGCGAAAAAAAACTTGGCCGGGAAACCATCAATGCCATTCTGATCAATGCCCTGGCACCGGTATTATTTGTGTATGGTAAGGAAAAAAACAAACCGGAAATGACCGAATACATCATTCAACTGCTGATGTCCCTGCCCCCGGAACAAAACCAAATTATAAAACGTTGGCTGCAAATTGCAGGGTCTCCAAAATGCGCGGCTGAATCGCAGGGGCTCCTTGAATTGTATAAATATTATTGCATTCCGCGAAAGTGCCTCAATTGTGTTGCGGGCCACGCCATCTTAGGCAAAAACATTTGACGGGGAGGCCGGCACAATGCCACTTATTCATATCCGGTATGGGCAAACACCCGAATGAAGCCGGTGTCAATCCTGGTCGGCCAGGAACCTTTCGGCCTCAATGGCGGCCATGCATCCTGTTCCGGCAGCTGTTACCGCCTGACGGTACACATGGTCCTGAACATCCCCGGCAGCAAACACCCCGGGGACGCTTGTCCGTGTGGAACCGGGCTCTGTTATAAGATAAGCATTGTCATCCATATCAAGCTGCCCCCTGAAGATATCGCTGTTGGGATTGTGCCCGATTGCCACGAAAAATCCTTCCACATCCAAACGCGTCACCTTGCCGGTTTTTACATTTTCAATCATGACACCATTCACGGTTTTGTCGCCCACGATCTCTTTGGGAACATGATCCCAGATTATTTCTATATTTTTGGCTTTCATCACCCGGTGCTGCATGGCTTTGGATGCACGAAGCTCATCCCGGCGGTGTATCAGGTAAACCTTCTTGCATAGTTTCGACAAATAAGAGGCTTCCTCACAGGCTGTATCACCTCCGCCAACGACAGCAACCGTTTGTCCCCGGTAAAAGAAACCATCGCAGGTTGCACATGCCGACACACCAAAGCCATTGAACTTCTCTTCCGATTCCAGGCCAAGCCACCTGGCAGATGCACCTGTGGCTACAATCAACGTCTCGGCCAACAGTGTTTTCTTCTCGTCAACAACTATTTTAAACGGACGACGGGATAAGTCAACGGAAGTAGCAAGCCCAAAACGTACGTCTGTACCAAATCTCTCTGCCTGCTTCTGAAAATCCACCATCATGTCCGGACCTTTTACCCCTTCAGGATAGCCCGGATAGTTCTCAACATCGGTGGTAATGGTCAGCTGCCCCCCGGGTTGCAAACCCTGGTACATTACAGGCCTCAAATCAGCCCTGGCTGCATAAATGGCCGCCGTGTAGCCGGCCGGACCGCTTCCCAGTATCAAACACTTCACTTTTTCCGGTTGATCACTCATGATCTAAGATTTTTTTACAGGATCAATGTTTTATAAAATTCTGGCACCTCGGGTACTCATTAACCACCAGCATTTGGTTAAAACAGGACAAAATTAGTAAAATGAATCCTCAATTGTGTGAAAGTCCTGAATAAATTTTGGCAAAATAATTGCACGTATCTCTGGTAAAAGCCACCGGCACTTTTTGAAAAAAATATAAAATGCTAAGGAACGCTTCGCTTTCACATAAATTTTTTTCATTCGTCTGTGTGTAATTTCGAACGAAAAAAATTCATGTATATTTGTAAATACAATCAGGCAGTAAAGATCCTCACCCATGAAATCCAACAAACAAATCGTATTCATAGCAGCACTTGTCGTGATGATGGCCGGATGTTCGCACCGGACGCATGAAAAAGCCGCCACGGATCAGGTCATTGACGATGCTGAAGAAATCAAGCAATCGATCCCCATGCAAAACAATCAATTTGCCTTTGATCTGATGCGTCAGATCCCTTTTGAGGAAGATAACTTTGTGGTGTCTCCCTTCAGTATTTCAACAGCCCTGGCCATGACCTATGCAGGCGCAAGGGAAGCCACCCTGGAACAGATGGCGCAAGTCATGTATTTTGACCGCGACCAGGAACAATTCCATCAGGCGTACGGCAAATACCTGCAATCCATATTTGAACTGGCGAAAGACAACATAGACCTCAATATAGCTAATTCAATGTGGGCACAGGAAGATTACCATTTCCTGGATTCGTTTTTTGACATTGTGGAGGCGCATTACCATGCTGAAACGTTTCAGGTCGATTTTGAAGGAAACAGGGAGCAGATCCGCAATGATATCAATCAATGGGTGTACGATGAGACCCTCGAGAAAATAAGCGAATTAATTGCTCCCAATGTGTTGACAGAAGACACCCGCCTGGTGCTGGTCAATGCGATCCACTTTCTCGGGGCCTGGTTAAAGGAGTTTGACAAGGATCGTACCCGCGAAAACACGTTTTACCTTCGCGACAATACCTCGGTGAAGGCTGATTTTATGCAGCGCAGCGACACCCTGCCCTATTACGGGGACGATAACATGCAGGTACTGGAGATACCCTATGCAGGTGAGACTTTCTCCATGTTACTGGTGCTCCCTTCTGAGGACATTCCACTGGAAGATGTGGAAGCCCGGATGGATACGGCATTTTTTGCCAACCTCATAGACAGCCTAAAGGAAACAGAGCTGGAGGTTATCATCCCGGGATTCGAGGCGGAGACCAAGCTCGACCTGGAAAAGACGCTTGCTGAGATGGGCATGCCCAAGCCATTCAGCAGGGAGGCTGATTTTTCGGGCATGTCGGGCGACCTCGAACTGAAAATTGACAAGGTGATCCACCAGGCAATGATCGAGGTGGCCGAGGAAGGTACTGAAGCAGCCGCTGCCACTGCTGTGGTAGTGATCAGAAAAACAGCCATTGAAGTTGAGCAGCCAACTGTTTTCAGGGCAAACAGGCCTTTCCTGTTCTTTGTGAAAGACAATGTGAACCAGAGTATCCTCTTCGCCGGCCGCGTGATGAACCCGGAAAAATGATCCTTTGGCAAACAGGGACCACCCCGTTTCTCCATACGTCTCAGTCACCTTGTTCTTTGAGCTTAGCCTCGTCCGATAGCGCTGCAGGCAATTTTTTCTTGGCCTTTACACCAAGTTCCCTGAGTTTTTCCGCCTGGCCGATGAGGTTGCCGCGACCGTCCTTCAACTGGCCGTAGGCATCATCATAGCTCTTTTGAGCTTTGGTCAGGTTGACGCCCACGGTGGACAGGTTTTCCACAAACCCCACGAACTTATCGTAAAGTGCGGCACCCCGATCGGCAATCGCCTGTGCGTTCTGGTTCTGATATTCCCTTTTCCAGAGATCCTCAATGAGCTTCAGGGCAGCAATAAGATTGGTGGGTGATATCAGCAATATGCGTTTGCGATACGCATAATTCCACAACTCCTGATCATTCTTCAATGCCAGCATATATGCCGGTTCCACAGGCACAAACATCATCACGAAATCAAGGCTTGGTGCAAAATCCTGGTAGTGCTTGCCACTCAAATCGTCTGCATGCCTGCGCACTGAAAGCAGATGCTCTTTCAACGCCCTGTCCTGCGCCGCCCTGTCACTGGCGGCTACATAACGTGTATAAGCTGTCAGTGAGACCTTTGAGTCAATGATCACCCTGCGGTTATCGGGGTACCGGATGATCACATCCGGCTGCATCCTGCTGCCCGACTCGTTTTTCAGGTAATTGCCGTCCTCATCCTTTAAATACTCCTGAACAAAATATTCCCTGTCGCGCACCAGGCCGGACTGCTCCAGAATGTTTTCCAGTATCATCTGCCCCCAATCGCCCTGGGTCTTTGAACTGCCTTTCAGCGCATTGGTAAGATTCACTGCTTCTTCACTCACCTTCAGGTTCAGATCCATCAACCGCTGAACCTCCTTGCCCAAAGAGAAACGTTCCTTCGACTCACGATCATACACCTCCTCCACCTTCTTGCGGAAACTCTCGATATTTTCACCCAAAGGCTTTAAAACAACCTCCAGGTTGTCTTTGTTCTGCCGGGTGAACTTCTCCGATTTCTCATCCAGGATCTTTGCCGCAATGTTCTCAAACTCCATGTTGATCTTCTTGCCCAACTCCTCGATCTCCTGCTTCTGGGTTTGCAGCTTCTCCTGCAACGCCTTGTTCGTTTCCGCTGACCGGGAAAGTTCCCGGTGGGTCTTGTTCAATGCATCCGTGACCTCCCTGTTCTCATTCTTTAATGTTTCGATCTCTTTCTCATTCTTTTCAAAAATTTCGTTCGCCGAATCGAGCCTGGCTTTCATCGAAGCAATTGTCTGCTGCAGCAATTTGTTTTCTTCTGCTTTCCCATCCAACTGCTTTTCCACATGATGAAGGTTCCCGGAAAGGGTTTTTGACCTTTCCGCCTCAACACGGAGAGAGGTTTTCATTTCGTGAAGCTCTGATCGCAAAGCTTCCAGCGCTTCACGCGGCACCTTGTTCAACTTCAGGGTCAGTGAGAGAATGAGCCATGCGGCCCCACCCCCGAGAAAGAGTCCAATGAGCAAATATAGCAATGTGTCCATATGATTGCAGTGGTTCTGGTTCGTAGTTTTGCTGTTTCACCGCCTGAAAGCCTTTAAAACAACCGTTGTGTTAAACATAACAGCAGTTGTCGCCTTATTTGCGTCCGGGCCTGTCACGCTTGCGTGACATTCTTATTTGAAAAAGCAGATCAATCAAGTTTTTCACCAATGTACCAAAGTTAATCAAATTGCAGTGAATGGCTTTTATTGTTTTAATCCAAAGTAACCATTGGAGAATCTATTCCACAACCTCCAAAGTTATATTGATCAGACTTGGTTTAAACAAAAATATTTAATATCTTTCTCCTGTAAAAAAAACCAGATTGTTAATGGTCAGTAAAATGTAAAGAAATGGACGTAAAAATGATTAAAGCACTCTTTTTCAGTATGTTTCTGATCCTGATCCCGGTGTCCATTGTTGGCCAGGAGGATCGACTGCTTGCACCCCCACCGCCCGATGCCATTCATGTAGACAGTGAAAAAGGCCAGGGATCATGGGAGATCCCCCCCCGCGGTTTTACCCAGGCCTTTCATACGCCACATTCGGTTAATGAAACAGTGGCTTTTTACAACAACCATGTGGGCCAGATGCAGGAAATAGAAGCCGGGAAGCATTATCGTGCGGTCCTTATTGATTTAACGGTTAAACAGCTCGGCATCTTAAAAGTATATGATGTCCCGAGAGATCCCGGTGTATCCGTAAAAAGCATCAGGACAATGGAATCACGGCACTGTGGGTCTGATCTCTTCAAAGCCTTCCGGGACATGTCACGGGAGCTGGACCACTACAGCAGAAGTGATTTTAATGAAGTTTGCAGCAGGTACGGTTATCTTGAACATGCCTATTTTGGGCTCTCTGACCAGGTAACGGTTCACGGGCGGCGAATGACACGCGATGAGGTCATGCTTCGGGAATACACAAAACAACTGGATCCTGAAACCGGTGAAATACTCAATGCAGAAGACATGATGGCAGAAGCACAACGCCTTATGCAACAGGGAAAGATGGAAGAGGCCACGGCCCTGTTTGAAAAAATAGCCGAAATACAACAGCAGGCAGTCCAGGCTGACATGCAAAGGCTGCAGCAAATGGAAAGAAGGAAAGTGGAAGACCATTGGGATGATTGGCTTGAGTTCCTTGAGAAACTGGAAACCATGGCCTATCCGACCATCGTCTTTATCAACTATCATCCTTCCCGCTGGCCGGATGATGAATGGCTGCATGAAAACATCGAATGGTAAACCTGATCCTTTGCACAGCATTCGTCCTGGCATTGACAAAGCATCATTCTTTGCAAGAATCATCATTTATTTAACCAAGGCAAGTATTGCACCAAACAACATTACCATGAAAAAGCGTTTTTTGTTGGTTATCGCCGTTCTCTTAATGTCAGGCAGTGTCATTGAAATCAAATCACAGGTATATACCGGTGGCAGTCTGGGGATCCATTTCGACACCGATGGATATTATGTCGATATAGCCCCCCTGCTGGGCTATCGTCATGGCATACTGGACGTCGGGCTTTCGCCCTTCTTCTCTTACCGCGACCATAAAGACAGGGACAGCAGATACACCTACGGAAACCGGGTTTTTACCCAGCTTACTTTTATTCCGAATGTTTTTGCGCATGGCGAATTTGAGGTGAGCAACATAGAGCTGGCCTCGGGCGACAGGAAGTGGATTGTTGGATTGCCCGTAGGTGGGGGATATCGCTATAATCTGACAGACAGGACACAGGCTTATGGGATGGTTCTGTATGATGTGCTGCTCGACGAGGAAAGCTCCGTTACCAATCCAATCATCAGGGGTGGCGTGATATACCGGTTTTGAATGACACCCGTCGCAAAACCATCAATGTTCGCAGGCATATGACGGACCATCGGCCATGATGTTTGAATGTCCGCCTTTCATTGGTATTTTCCCTGCAGCTCCTTTAGGTCTTCACCGACCCTGATCCTGTCAATCAGTAACTTTACCGTGATATCCAGGTCGCTTCCCTCGGAGTAATCCGCCGGAGCAATATATTGAACACGGTTTTGGCGGATCAGGTCCTGACATATTTGCTTTGGTGTATTGCCATCTGCATCAGCCGGTGTATCCGGACAATAAACGGCTATGGTCGAACCTCCCTGGTAATTCACCATTTTCATGGAAGGAACATCTGTCTCCCCGTCGCCAATATAGATCATATTCGAGAAAGGAACCGGCCTGCTGTCCTCAGGGATGTATTTGTTGATGGTCTTGTTGTCGAAAGAATTGTCAACGCCTTTGTTGATCCGATACAGATACTGGGTTTTGTTCGTATAGTTGATGGCCAGGGCAGCCCATTCCGCAATATCGTCTGCATTGTATTTGAAACCGGATGCAAAAATATTCCGAAAATGACGGGCGATGGATGTTCCTGAAATAAATTCACGCAAGCCGGACGAAATGATGTGATGGTCCAGAAGGACCCCATTTTGTAATGCATATTGGTTGATCCGGTCAAAATAGGATTCAACGCCAGGAAAAAAATGAATGTCCTTGCCGAAATTGACAAAATCCTGGCGGCGGATAGAGATGTTTTTCTCTTCCGATTTTTGCAGCATGTACCGCATGTATGCAAGTATACCGTCCATGTCGTTATCCACCGCCATCTGGTTGGCCTCGGCCCAGAACTTTTCTTTCGGGATGCCCAGCTTTGGGATGAAGGAGTGTTCCTGCATATTGCCCGGTGCCAGGGTCCCGTCAAAATCATAGGCAATGGCAGCCCTGATGTGTTTGATTGACATGACAAATATTTTTGAAAAAGGAATAAAAGGATCCGTAATGTTGGTTGCCTGGGTTTTTTGTCAGCAACAAAATTAATCATTTTGCCTTTGGCCCTGTAAACTTGTTGAACCTGCGGTCAGGCAAGTTTACCTTTCCCGCCGGTGCAGCCCCCGGCACCCGTCCCTAAACCACACCTGATCAGCGGAGTTTCTGGAGAATCTTTAATGGGATAACCAGCGAATCGGGTTCATGTTGCACGAAATACTTCAATTCCTGGACAGCCTTTTCAAACATGTAAACATTAAGCAGGTCCTGGCGCTGTTCTTCATCTGCGGGAATGATGTTTGCAGGATGGATGGCGCTGAAATATTCGTCCAGGAAGGTGGATGCTACCTTCTGGTGCCATTGTTCAAGCAGGGTGCGTAAATAATAGGTGTCTACCGGGACGTATTCTTTGCGCACAAAATAGCCTTTATATATGGCATAGTGGAAGGAACTCAGCATTGAGGCAACATCTTTCAGGGGACTGTGTTTGATCTTGCGGGCGCTGAATGACTGCTCCAGTTCTCCTTCGAAATTGATGATCTTAAAATCTTTCCCGGTAAACAACACCTTGTCCAGTTTATAATTTCCGTGAATGCGGATCTTCATGGCAGGGATTTTCTTTGTATCCAAACATTTACGGCTATGTGAAAGAAAAACATCCTCACTGTCGAGCATTTCCTGTAACAGGTGCTGATGTTGTCCGGCAACATTGTCTTTCATACTTTTTATCGAATGGAAAGACCTTTTTACATATGTCCGCAAGGCCTGGTAGAGCGATTTTTGATAGAGCAAGGAGAAAGATTCCACCTCAAAGCCACTGTAATCCCTCAATGATGTCAGAGCCATGTGCATTTCCGCTGTGCGCCGGGCAAGGAGGGCGACCATTTCGAGATAGAAGGAGCCGATCAATTCATCCATCTCATCCGTGTTGACCAGGCCGGCACGATCATAGCTTTCTTTTTCGGAAAGCAGCTTGTCAAAAAAGCTCTCGATGGCGGTTTGTGTCATCTCCCACGCTTTACCGACATTGGGTATCATCTCCATGAGCATGGCAATGGACGTGTTCTCCAATTTTGGGTTTCTGTAATCCAGGCCTCCAAGGTAAGCGGGAATATGTGTAAAGTCCGTCTTGCGCGTCAGGTGTTTCATGATCTCCACATCGGGGTTATCCCCTTCCTGCGGACTGCGGTATATCTTCAAAAAGAACTTGTCGCCATAAACAATGGCAGATTTCGTTTGCCGCGAGGGAACCTGGTGGGGAGACATGGGACCGGACGCATTGTACTGTCGTTTGAGCAGGCTTCCGGATGTTGCATTAATACTTCCATTCAGACCTTTCAGCTTTGAGCGCCGGTGAATAAGATCAAAGAACCTTTCCTGCAGGCTTCTGTCAGCAGCTCCGTCATAAATCACCCCCTCCTCCCCGTCGACAACAATAAGGGAGACCACCGACCCGGGATTCTTTGATTGGATATCACCGGCTTTGTTATTCAATGCCAGGGATATTGGCATCAGGTAAATGTCTTTTTTTCCTTCAATGAGGTCAAGTTCAATAATAAAAAGGTAGGGGGCTGCAGCCTTTTCGGCCACCTTGATCACATCAATGATATTGATTTTTCCCAACTTTCTGGTATCGCCCCGGAACCATTGTATGTGTATCAGATATGTGTACAGGCGTTCTTTGATCGCATGCTGCAGTTTCAGTTCCATTCGGTCCCACTCACCCATATTGATCCGTAAAGGATATTTCTGTTCAATGGGAATGGGTTTTGCCATACCATCCTGCTTTTTCAGCTCAAACCAGAAATAGTTTTTGAACTGCATGGAAACAGGCCAGGGTTCATCATATATGGCAGGAAAATCATTACGGCTGAAGACCTCAACCGGTGTAGAGCCTGTATATTCTGAGAGATCAAGTTCTGCGAATTGTGAGTAACGGGACAGATTGACCACCACCAATATGGATTCTTCCTCATACGAGCGGACGAAAGCAAGCACTTTGGGGTTGCTGGTATTGACAAATTTCAGCGTACCCCGGCCAAAGGCTTTATACTGGCTCCTTTTGGCAATCACACGTCGGTGCCACCAAAGAAAAGACGAAGGATTTTTTTCCTGGTTTTCCACATTTACGGATGTGTAGTGGTAGTCCGGGTCGATGACAAGCGGCAGGAAAAGCCGCTGCGGGTCGGTGGTTGAGAAACCCCCGTTCTTGTCGGGCGACCATTGCATGGGGGTGCGTACCCCATCCCTGTCGCCCAGGTAATAGTTGTCGCCCATGCCGATCTCATCACCATAATAAATAATGGGTGTGCCAGGTAGGGAGAGCAACAACATGTTCAGCAACTCAATGCTTCTGCCATCACCACCCATAAGGGGAAACAGCCGGCGACGTATCCCGACGTTCACCCGCTTCCTGGGATCCTGTGCAAAAGCACGGTACATGTAGTCCCTTTCTTCATCAGAAACCATCTCCAGGGTAAGTTCATCATGGTTCCTGAGAAAAATTGCCCATTGACAGTTGTCAGGGATCCTGGGGGTTTGCTCAAGGATATCCACCACAGGAAACCGGTCCTCCATACGCATCGCCATATATAAGCGCGGCATCACCGGAAAATGAAAAGCCATATGGCATTCATCCCCGTCACCAAAATACTGACAGGCATCGTTGGGCCATTGGTTGGCCTCTGCCAGCAGCAACCGGTCACCGTACCTTTCATCAACATATTTTCGAAGTCTTTTCAGGTAAGCATGCGTTTCAGGCAGGTTTTCACAATTGGTGCCTTCAGCCTCATACAGATAGGGAACCGCATCAAGGCGAAACCCGTCCACGCCGATCCTGAACCAGAAATCAAGCACCTTGAATATTTCCTGCTGAACCCGCGGACTTTCAAAATTCAGATCCGGCTGATGCGAATAGAAACGATGCCAGTAATAAGCACCGGCCTCATGGTCATAGGTCCAGTTTGACACTTCAAAATCCTTAAAAATAATGCGTGCATCGGCGTACTTATCCGGCGTATCACTCCAGACATAGTAATCACGCAATAAACTGCCCGGTTTGGATCTCCTTGCCCGCCGGAACCATTTATGCTCCATCGAGGTATGATTCAACACCAGTTCCGTGATGATACGCAACCCCTTTTTGTGGGCTTCGCGAACAAAACGCCTGAAATCAGCCAGGTTGCCATAATCAGGATGAATATCCGTAAAATCGGCAATATCATACCCGCCATCTTTCAGCGGGGAAGGATAAAAAGGCAGCAGCCAAATGGTATTCACCCCAAGGCTTTTGATATAATCAAGTTTCTGGATCAGCCCTTTAAAATCACCAATACCATCGCCGTTACTGTCAAAAAACGACCGGACATGCAACTGGTAGATGATGGCATCCTTGTACCATAAAGGATCTTTGTTCTCGGTCTTGTTCCCAGTCATACAAGTATTATTGAATATCAACCAGAAAATATGAAACTGTCATCAATGGCCCCTGACAAAAAAAACACTGAGATGATGGCTTGCATCGTTCGCAGAAAAGGAAGTTCAAAGCATTAAACCATTTTTTCATCACATGCAAGGCAAAACAATTCTACTGGCCCTTCCCGCAAACACAAATCACAAAGTTAACAATCATTGCTTTCTGCCGGAAGTTCGTTGGTTTAAAAATCGAAAAATGATTCCAATGACTTTTAAACCGGGCAGAAAATATATTACCATTACATGCCACAATTGCTTAATTTTGCAAAACCAGCAGGGTCAGAACCCAAACCATGAACACAATCGACACAGTTGGCAGAACCATCAGGAATTATCTGAACTATCCCCTGATAGGGTTGGGAGAAACCACAATTACCCTTTGGGTGTTGCTGTATACCCTTATTGGCATACTGCTGTTGTTTTATCTGACTGCCAGGTTAAGGAAAATCCTGGTAAACCATGTCCTTATTCGCTATACATCTGAAATCGGCGTTCGTCAGGCCATTGGAAGTATCGTGAGATATGTATTGGTGTTTTTGGGCCTGTTAATTATCTTGCAAACAGCCGGCATAGACCTTAGCGCATTGACTGTTCTTGCAGGTGCCCTTGGGATCGGCATTGGATTTGGCTTGCAGAACATCACGAACAATTTTGTCAGTGGCATGATCATCCTATTTGAGCGACCGATAAAAATTGGCGACAGGATAGAAGTGGGCGGCAAGCACGGGATACAGATACCATTCCCGCAACGTGACGTGCATATCAAAGAAAGCAACACTGACCCTGAAATTGAAAAAATTGATTAATATTTGAACCCTTTTTTATACAATGAAATTACCAAAGAACAGAGAGAACGACTATTTGATTGAGGCTTTAAAAGCCAGAACTGAATTTTTGGAAAAACAGAGTAAACACCCCATTGAGCATCTAACCAGTAGCCGGATAGACCCGGAAGTTACCAGGGGCAATATTGAAAGCATCATCGGTTTTGCTCAGGTCCCGGTTGGGGTCATCGGACCATTGAAAATTAACGGGGAGCATGCACGGGGCAATTTTTATGTTCCATTAAGCACCACAGAAGGTGCACTGGTGTCATCGTACAACCGGGGGGCACGCGCAATATCCCTCTCGGGTGGGGTAAATGTCATTGTAACCAGCGACGGGATCCAGAGGGCACCATTTTTTGTGCTGGAAGATGTTTTCAAGGCCAAGGAATTCACCAAATGGGTTCAAAACAACTTTCAACGCATCCGGGAGGTCGCAGAAAGCACCACCAGTCATGGAAGGCTCATTCGTTTCAACAGTTACTTACAGGGTCGCATTGTTTACCTGCGGCTGCATTTCTCCACGGGCGATGCCATGGGGATGAATATGATCACCAAGGCATCCCAGGCAGTCTGCAATTATATTGAACTGAACTTCCCCATTGTCAGTTATGCCATTGAAAGCAATATGGCTGTTGATAAGAAGCCTGCCCATATCAATACCATTCTGGGCAGAGGTAAGTCGGTCACGGCAGAGGTGCTGTTTAAAGAAAAGGTAATCGCAAAGTTGCTGCGCACTACGGCCCGAGACATCGACACGGCCTACCGCCGGTGGGTCACCGGGGGCCAGCTGGCCGGCATATTGGGATCCAACGGACATGTGGCCAATGGCATTGCCGCATTGTTTCTTGCCTGTGGCCAAGACTTGGCAAATATCAGCGAATCTTGCGTGGGGTATATCTACACCGAAACCATCGGCAAAGACCTGTACGTGTCGTTGCAGCTGCCTTCCCTTGTTGTTGGCACCATAGGTGGTGGTGTATCTTTGCCCACACAAAAGGAATGCCTGCAGATCATCGGATGCCATGGGGAGGGCAAAGTGATGAAGTTTGCGGAAGTGGTCGCCGCAACCGTTATGGCAGGTGAAATTTCACTTGCCGCATCCATCGTGGCAGGAGACTTCGTGACAGCACATGAAAAATTTGGCCGCAACAAACCCCGTGAATGATCACAACCACCTGCCGGCGATCATTCGCCTGCGCCGGGGACAACCTGAAGCATTCACACCCACCAGAATCAACCAACGGTCAACCGCAAGAACCTTAAAAAGCACGAATGCAACATGGCGTCAGGCATAAACCTTTTCAACATGCCGGCAAGTTCATATTAAACGGCTAACTGAAAGGATACAACGTTGATCTTTATAAATTAGCGGGCCCTGCGACGATAATACCTTGCATTTTCTTCATCCTGAAAACGTTCATAGATATTTGCCAGGTAACTGGCATATTCACCGGTTGGATTTTTTGCGTATAACCGCTTGAAGTAATCCAGGGCAATATGCAGGTCGGTATTGATGATATCCATGGCCTTGAGCAATTGGGCATACTGCCTGTGTGTCCGGTTTTGTTCATAGGCCTGCATTTCTTTTTGATATTTTTCCTCAGCATGTCTGAAATGCCTTTTCGCAAGCCATTCAAGGGCTTCCTCATTGCTGCGGTTGATATCCAGAATATCACCGGCAAGCTCTGTTGCCGCTGAATCCTGATCCATCGCCCGAAGCACCAGAAGGTAGTTGGTCATCAGCACTTCATTGCCGGGAAAATCATCTTTCAGCTCGGGCCAAAGCTTATATGCCTGCTGAAAATTCAGGCTTTTGACCAGTGTTTTAAACAATCTTTGCTGTACCTCTTTGAATGTATCACCATCAGGATATTTCTGCACATAGTGTTCCAGCATGGTGATCTCCCTCGATAAATTATCTATTTCCCTGTACGCTTTGGCGAGTGCAACATAAGCTGGTGCATCAGCCACTGACTGGTGCCTGGCCAGCTCCAGGTATTCAATGGTTTTTCCTGTGGCACCTGCCTCAAAAGCCAGCAAACCAGCCCGCAAGTAAAACATTCCGTCAACGTCCTGTCCCCGCTCCTGCAACGCACTGATCAAACGCTCATAGGCCAGAAGGGCCTCCGCATGGTCACCCGAGACATAGGCCGCCTCCGCTTCCTGCGACAAGCCGTCCAAATGCCTTTTGGATGAGCATCCGGAAATAAACAACAATGCAAGCAACCAACAAACCAGGATAGTATATTTCATATGTTCATAATTTTTATATTTCGGTTACATGGAACCGCTGCGCTTTTCCATAAACTTCTTAATCATGCCCAGTGGGTATGGCTATGATCAAAAATGTTTATGTCCATTTCAGGGGGACGAAAATAATTATTATTTCCCGGCTGTCAAAAGGGGGATTCAATACCTGGTGGTCATCGACCATGAAAAGGTTTAAAATGCTTGGTTATCTTTGTTGTCTGAACAGGTCAGCCCCAAATGAACGCAAAAGCCACAACCAAAGATACTGCTTTTCGCCTGATGACCACACAATTGCTCTTCGCCCCGTTCCGCGGGATCACGCACAAAGCATACCGCAACGCTTTTGCAAGGCATATAGGCAGTATCGATGTTTTTTACGCTCCCTTCATAAGTGGCCAGGACCGGATCCATCCTTCCAAACTTCAAGATATCTTGCCTGCAGAAGAAAATGCAGCACACACAGTGCCCCAGGTCCTCAGCAACAATGCCGGCGAGATCATTGAGCTGGGGAATGTTTTGGCCAGCCATGGGTACAAACACCTGAACTGGAACCTTGGATGCCCCTTTGCGCGTATCGCCAATAAAAAGAAAGGATGCGGGATGTTGCCCTATCCGCTAAAAATGGAGCACATACTCAGTCAGGTTTCCGGTGCAATGAATATTGCCCTGTCTGTAAAAACCAGGCTTGGGCATCATCACCCTGAAGAGATCATCAAAATATTGGAAGTGTTGAACCAATTCCCCATCCAACATGTTGTTGTCCACCCCCGCACAGGCAAGCAGGTATACACAGGCAAGGCAGATCCCCTATGGTACGCGGAATGCCTGAAAATATCAAAGCACCCGTTGATATATAACGGTGACATCTTTAACCTGGCACAATACAACAAACTTAAAACCCTGTTTCCCGGACAAAGTGAATGGATGCTGGGGCGGGGGGCCCTGATCAACCCCTTTCTCGCTTCAGAGATCCGGGGCAAAACACTTTCAACTGATGAAAAAAGGGTGAAGCTGCTCGCTTTTCACCATGAGATGTGGGTACATGCAAGGGCAAAAACCATGAACCAGCAAAAACGCATTGGTTCGATGAAGGCTATTTGGCACTACATGTCGGGCATCTTGCAAAACAGTTCAGAGGCATTTCTACATATCAAACGATCGGTGACAGATAAAGCATACCTTACTGCCGTAAACAAGGCTCTTCAACAAGATTTCGCCACTGAAGAACAGATCGAATCCCACTTCCTTAAACTTACAAAACAGTGATTGCCCCCTTTACGAAAATCACGATCTCCATTTGCCCATGTAAAAAAAATCACCTTATTTTACAACCCAGATAATTTCAATATATTAATCCCAACCTCAACCTTAAACTCACCCCATGGTCAGATCCACCAGGCGCCCCAAACTGTTTGCAGCATTGATTCCTGTGATCTTTTTGACCATATTGATCTCTGTCAATGTTTTTATTTTCGGTGATGATGCGTTGGCGGGGTCCAACCAGATGGTGTTGATCCTTTCTGCTGCGGTTGCAGCTATTGTGGCGATCCGGCTGGGCCATCGCTGGGAAACCCTGCATAAAGGTATTGTGAAAGCGATCGGGTCGGCCATGTCGGCCATCCTGATCCTTTTTTTGATCGGTTCACTGGCGGGGACATGGTTGTTGAGCGGTATCGTGCCTTCCATGATCTATTACGGTTTAAAGATCCTCAATCCCACGATCTTTCTCCTGGCAGCTTGTGTTGTGAGCGCCATTGTGTCGCTGGCCACGGGGAGCAGCTGGAGCACAGTGGCAACGCTGGGTGTTGCCTTGCTTGGCATTGGGCGCACCCTGGGCATTCCTGAGGGGATTATTGGAGGGGCGATCATTTCCGGAGCATATTTTGGCGACAAGATGTCTCCCCTTTCCGACACCACCAATCTGGCTCCGGCGATGGCCGGCACGGACCTGTTCACACATATCCGTTATATGGCCTGGACCACGGTACCATCCATTTCTATCGCCCTCATCATTTTTATGGTGATCGGGCTCAGCCGGTCGCAGGACGGCAACATCCAGGACATCCAGCCCGTTTTGACGGCCATAGATGATACTTTTCGTGTAACCCCATTGCTGTTCCTGGTGCCGGCACTGGTCATTACACTGATCATACGCAGGGTTCCGGCATTACCCGCCTTACTGACAGGGACCCTTGCCGGCGGGGTGTTTGCACTGATCTTTCAGCCACACATCATCGAACAGGTGAGTGGGATAGAAACCAATTTTCTTGTCGCCGCCTATGTAGCCATTATGAAGTCAATGTATACCGACATCGCGGTAGTCACCGACCACGCCATGGTCAACAGCCTGCTGGAAACCGGTGGCATGAGCGGCATGCTGAATACGGTATGGCTTATCATCTGTGCCATGATCTTCGGAGGCATCATGGAGTCGAGCGGCCTCCTGCAGCGCATCACCGAGTCCGTCATCAGGCTTGTACACAACACCGGCTCCCTCGTAACTGCCACAGCTGGCACCTGTATGTTCTTCAATCTGACCGCCAGCGACCAATACCTCGCTATCGTGGTGCCCGGCAGGATGTTTGCAGACACCTATAATAAGCGGGGCCTGAAACCACAAAACCTGAGCCGGACCCTGGAAGACAGTGGTACCGTCACCTCTGTTCTCGTTCCCTGGAACACCTGCGGAGCTACCCAGTCAGCAGTACTTGGCGTACCAACGGTCACATTTCTGCCCTATGCCTTCTTTAACCTGATCAGTCCGTTCATGACCATATTGTTCGCATACCTGAATATCCGCATCTCCCGTTTGACCAGGAAAGAGCAAGCCCTGAGGGATACCCCAGAGAAAAAACCAGCATGAAAAAGATCAACCTTTCGGTAACCAATGATGTGCTCACCGACCAGCGTGTGAACAAAATGGCCCGCACATTGAACGATATGGGCTTCAAGGTCACCATCACAGGTGTAAGGCGAAAAGACAGCAAGCCTTTTGATCCCCCCTACGCCAAAATCAAACGCATCCCCCTGATGTTCCATAAAAAATTCCTTTTTTATGCCGAATATAATCTGAAATTGTTTTTTCACCTGTTGTTCAAGCGTTTTGATATACTGGTGGGGAACGACCTGGACACTCTTTTGCCCAACCATTTGATTGCCCGATTGAAACGCAGGCCACTTGTCTACGATGCCCATGAGTATTTCACGGGGACACCCGAAGTGGTGGGCCGGCCAGCGGTTTACCGTTGCTGGAAAATGCTTGAAAAGGCCCTTTTCCCGCGCCAGCAATGCATCATCACAGTGAATGAGTCGATCGCTTCCTTATATGAAAAAGAATATGGCAAAAAGCCGTATGTGGTCCGAAACCTGCCAGTCTACAAAACGCCCAGGGGACATATACCTGCCGATGAGCTGAGTTTGCCCCCGCACAAAGACATTGTCCTGATGCAAGGCACCGGCATCAACATTGATCGCGGGGGTGAAGAACTGGTGATGGCCATGCGGCCTGAATACGGGATAAAGAACGCGCTTCTGCTGGTCATTGGCTCGGGCGACGTCATCCCCAGTATGAAAGCCATGGTGAAGAGAGAAGCCTTGCACGACCGGGTATGGTTTTTGGAAAAGATGCCGCCGGAAGAGCTGTACGAGTACACCATCCACGCCAGGATCGGGGTTTCCCTCGACAAAGGGACCAATTTAAATTACCGATACAGCCTGCCCAACAAATTGTTTGACTATATGATGGCCGGTGTACCGCAGCTAGCATCCGACTTGCCTGAACTTGCACGCATCATAAACCAATACAATACCGGCATGCTTGTGCGCAGCCACGAACCGGCGCATATTGCCAGATGTATCCGCCAAATGCTTTCCGACCGGGGACAATGGAGAACATGGCATGCCAATTCCCTGGAGGCAGCCAAAGAGCTGTGCTGGGAAAACGAAGAGAATATCGTAAAGGAAATATATGAGGCCTATTTGTAAAGAGCGTTGCCTCCCGACCGAAAAATCTGTCCGGAAGCCCGGGCAATGGCTCTCGCCACCTGCCCCCTTGATCATTGTTGATCTCCGGAGGTTTCCTGTTTCATTGGTTCGCTCTCGGTCACTTTGCCTCCTTCACACTTAAAGATACGTGCCGGAAACTTGCTGATCAAGGTATAGTCGTGGGTTGCCATCATGACAGCCCGTCCGCTGGTGCTTATCTCAAACATCAGTTCCATAATGCCTTCACTCGTCTCAGGGTCAAGATTGCCTGTCGGCTCATCGGCAAGTATTACATCCGGGTCATTAAGCAAAGCCCTGGCGATGACCACCCTTTGCTGCTCTCCGCCCGAAAGCTGATGCGGCATCTTGAAACCCTTTGTACTCAATCCGACCTTTTCCAACACATCTTCCATCCTTTCCTCCATGGCGATCTTATCGCGCCACCCGGTAGCCTTCATCACAAATAAGAGGTTATCCTTTACCGTGCGATCATTCAGCAACTGGAAGTCCTGAAATACAATACCAATCTTCCGTCGCAGAAAAGGGATCTCCTTGTCTTTGATGCCCATTAAATCAGTTCCTGCAACCCTTCCAAAACCATCCACCATCGGCAGGTCAGCATAAAGGATCTTCAGCAAGCTGCTTTTCCCCGATCCTGTGCGGCCGATAAGGTAGCAAAACTGCCCACGCTCTAACGACAAGGACACATTGGACAATACCAGGATGTTCTTTTGAAACACCGAAACATCCTGTAATTCAATAATTGTATCAAAGGCCATAATCAACGGGTTCTATTATCGCATAAAGTATGCGTCTGATCATTTATGAACATCAAAGTTACTTGATTTTTAAAAATCAGATGCTCACTCGGGGCCGAAACTTTGAGGTTCTGTTCAGCCCGATCCGGAGTTGGTGTTCGATGTCAGGCAGGCCGGGGCAATCCACAACTTTTGCCTTCATGGAACCCAGCCTCTGGGCCCTGGACAAGAAAACCATAAACAGATGCATGACACCCGGACACACCTCACCAAAGGCATCGGATGCCATGTGTCGAGGTGGTATTATTTCAGTCCGCTCCGTACCAGGAAGGGTTCAATGTCAGGTTCCTGTCCGCGGAACTTCACATAGGCTTCCATCCCGTCCCTGAGTGCATTTTCGGCAAGGATATACTTACGGAAACGTTCTGCCAGCTCCTGGTTGAAAAGGTCATCCGACTCCTTGAATGCCATGAAAGCATCTGCGTCGAGCACCCCGGCCCAACGATAAACATAGTAGCCGGCTGCGTAACCGGTGCCGAAGATATGGCCGAAATAGGTTGTACGGTACCGTGGTTTGATCTCTTTGATGAGGCCCATATTCCTCAGCGACTCTTCCTCAAACGCCCGCACATCTATCTCATTTCCATGCCTGGCTGTATGCCAGTCCATATCAAGGATGGCGGCGGCAATGTATTCGGTGTTGATGAAGCCCTGGTTGAAAAATTCGGCGTTGCGCATCTTTTCCTGCAGTCGGTCAGGCATCCGCTCACCGGTTTCATAATGCAGGGCATACTTGTTCAGCAGTCTGGGCTCACCGGCAAAATTTTCCAGAATTTGCGAAGGAAGCTCGACAAAGTCGCGGGGAACGCTGCGGCTGGTTCTTCTGTAACGGCCATCAGCAAAAAAGTTATGCAATGCATGGCCAAACTCATGGAAGTAGGTGGTGGTTTCATCCCAGGTCAGCAGGGCCGGTTTCCCGCCCGACGGACGACTGAAGTTCATCACGATGGTGACGATGGGGTGGATCTTTTCTCCGTCCTCGTAAGCACCTGAACGATAGGTGCCGCACCATGCACCGCCTCTTTTGCCGGGACGTGGGTGCGGGTCGATAAACAAGATCCCGAGGTGGCTCCCATCCTGGTCAAACACCTCAAACGCTTCCACCTCCTCATGATAAACAGGAACCTCCGGCCGTGGTTCAAAAGTCAGGCCAAAGAGTTTGTTGGCCAGCAGGAAGTTGCCTTCGCGCACATTCTCTATAGCAAAATAAGGCTTCAGCTCAGCATCTTCAAGATCATACTGTTCCTTGCGCAGTATTTCTGCATAATACCACCAGTCCCATGGCTCAAGATCAAAATCACCACCTTCCCTTTCGATGATGGCCTGCATCTGATCGCGTTCCTGCTTGGCCAGTTCCAGTGAGGGTTCCCATATTTCATACAGGAAGTCATAAACGTTTTCAGGCTTTTCAGCCATCTGTATGGCCTGGAAATATTCGGCATAGTTGTTGAAACCCAACAGCCGGGACATCTCTTGGCGACGTTGCATCAGCTCGGAAAAAAGCTCTTTGTTGTCGTGCTCATTGTCGTTGTCGCCCCGCATGAAATAGGCAGTAAACACTTTCTCGCGCAAGTCCCTTCTTTCTGAGTAACGCAAAAAGGGTATCCAGCTGGGATTGTGCAGGGTCACAATGCCAAGGGCATCCACTCCTGCTTTTTCAGCCGCCTCTGCAGCAGCAGACCGCACGCTTTCAGGCAAGCCGACAAGGTCTTCTTCCGTCTCCAGCTTTAACTGGAAAGCATTGGTCTCGGCAAGTTGGTTCTCGCCCAGCTGCAATGATATCATCGACATCCGTTCATTGAGTTTTGACAACTGCTCACGTTCTGCTTCCGCCAGTGCGGCACCGCTGCGCTCAAAGTCACGGTAGTACATTTCCACCACCCGCATCTGCTCTTTGTCCAGTTCCAACTCATTGCGCTGTTCATAAACAGCCTGAATGCGGGCAAACAGGTCCTGGTTCATGCGTATGGCATTGCTGTGGGCCGATAGCATAGGCGTAGCCTCACGGGCGATCTCCTGTAGCCGCGGATTTGTTTCTGCACTGCGCAACCCTCTAAAAACGGGAGTCACCATGCGCAGCAATCCCCCAGCCTGGTCGTAGGCAACAATGGTGTTTTCATAAGTGGGAGGCTCAGGATCGTTGATGATATCATCGATCTCCGCCTGATGCTGCCTGATGCCCTCCTCTATGGCAGGAAGGAAATGTTCGTCATCAATACGGTCAAAAGGGGGAACATCGAAAGGGGTATTGTAGTCTGTGAAAAACGGATTCGGAGCGTGGTCTGCACAACCGGACATCATCATGGTCAACGGGATTAGGATTAAAAACAATCTTTTCATACTTCTTTGGGTTTGGGTTTGGGTTTG
>SLCY01000057.1 GCA_007125585.1 Bacteroidales bacterium | reverse complement strand
CCGGCCACGGCATGCATCCTGCAGTCGCGCCTGGGCCTCCCCAGTGAGTGCATGAGTTTTGACATCTCCCTGGAATGCTCCGGATGGGTCTACGGCATCTCAATCATCGCATCACTCGTTTCCACGAGCAAGTTCAGAAAGGTGCTGCTGCTGGCAGGAGATACGGTAAATGTTAATAAAAACCCAAAACTTAAAAACATATACCCGCTGTTTGGAGACGCCGGAACAGCCACCGCCCTCGTCTATAAAGAAGGGGCACAGGGCATCATGGCCCATATGGCCACCGACGGCGACAATTACCGGGCCATCATCATGGAAGACGGCGGTGCCCGAAACCCTTTTAATGAAGAGTCGTTGAAAGTCAGAGAGTTTGAGCCGGGCGTTCACCGTACCAGGCTGCACGTCTACATGGATGGCATGTCGGTGTTCTCCTTTGGGATCACCAAACCCCCGAAAAGCGTGAGGGCGCTGCTGGAACAGTTTCAGCTCGACAAAGACGAGATAGACTATTTTGTGTTTCACCAGGCCAACCAGGCGTTGAATGATAAGATCGGGAACAAGCTGAAGCTGCCAAAAGAAAAAACACCCGGCATTTTGAAAAATTTTGGCAACACATCCACCGCATCCATTCCACTGACCATGGTGCTCCGCATGAAAGACGCAATGAACCACGGCGGTGATCAAAGGCTGAACGTGGTGGCCTGCGGCTTCGGCGCAGGGCTTTCATGGGGAAGCGTTTTCTTTGGACTGCAAAATGCGTATTGCTGCGACCTGATAGAGATATAAGCCTTATGAAACATGCCGCCGGCTGAACGGCCAGGCCGGCACCAGAAAATAAATCAACCAAAAGTGGCATTTCAGCACATTAAAAACATAGAAATCGTTGGACTGGCTGGCTGCGTCCCATCCAACATACAGGAAAACGCAAGCCTGAACCTTTTCCAAAACAACGGCGAGCTCAACAAGTTTGTCGAAACAACCGGCGTGGAACGACGGCGCATTGTAAGTCCCGGGGTCTGCGCCTCCGACCTGTGCTACCATGCGGCAGAACGCCTCATCGGAGAACTTAACTGGGAAAAAGACGAGATCGATTGTCTTGTCTTTGTGTCAGGCACCCCCGATTATTTACATCCGGCCACGGCCTGCATCCTGCAGGGACGACTCGGCCTCCCACAAGAATGCATGAGCCTGGATATCACGATGGGATGTTCAGGATGGGTCTATGGGCTCTCAATCATTGCATCTGCCGTTGCGGCGGGCAGGTTCAGAAAAGCCCTGCTGCTGGTCGGTGATACAACCAGCATGACCAAATCGCCGAAAGACAAAAGTACATACCCCCTCTTTGGAGACGCCGGAACAGCCACCGCCCTCGTCTATAAAGAAGGCGCACAGGGCATCATGACCCATTTGGCTACTGATGGCACAGGATACCGGGCCATCATCGTGGAAGATGGTGGCGCCCGAAACCCCTTTTCCGCTGACTCTCTGAAAGAAAAAGAGTACGGGCCGGGGATCGTCCACAACCGGCTACATACCCACCTGGATGGGATGTCGGTGTTCTCTTTCGGGATCTCCAAACCCCCAAAAAGCATCAACGCACTGATGCAACAGTTTCAGCTCAACAAAGACGAGATAGACTATTTTGTGTTTCACCAGGCCAACAAGATGATGATCGATAAGATCATCAAAAAACTCAACATCCCCGCGGAAAAAACACCCCTCGTCCTGAAAGATTTTGGCAACACCTCATCATCTTCCATTCCCCTGGTCATGGTCAGCCGGATGAAAGACGCAATGAACGGGAGCAGGGACAAAAGCCTGAAAATAATGGCATGTGGCTTTGGCGTCGGACTCTCATGGGGCAGCGTTTTCTTTACGCTTCAAAACGCCTGTTGCTGCGATATGATCGAACTTTAAAACAAATGAAGCGTTAGCCATTATATCATACAAAACAATGGATCGGCACAAATGAAGAACCTCATCATAATCGGCGCCAGGGGCTATGGCCGCGAGGTGTATTACCTGGCAAAAGACTGCCAGGATGCCCGCAAGGAGTTTGTTGTCAAAGGGTTTCTTGACGACAAAGAGGATGCACTCGCCGCGTTCGAAGACTATCCGCCAATCATCAGCCCTGTTGAAAGCTATGAGCCGGGCCCGGATGACGTGTTTATTTGCGCCCTTGGCAAGGTGGATGACAAGATCAGATATTCCCAAATGATATCAGACAAAGGCGGCACCTTCATCTCCCTGGTTCATCCTGCCGTCAGGATCCCGAAAACAACAACCCTGGGTGTTGGCTGTATCATCTGGGAATATGTGGTTGTCTCATCAGGCGTTTCGATCGGGAACTTTGTCGATGTCCAGACATATTCTGTGATAGGACACGACTGCACGGTCGGCGACTGGTGCCACCTGGGACCCTTCGTTTTTCTGGGCGGCAAAGTGAAGATCGGCAACGGCGCACAGATCAATCCGCGGGCAGCCGTGCTGCCCCGCATCACCATCGGGACAAAAGCAGTGGTGGGCACCGGAAGTGTCGTTATCAGACACGTAAAACCCAACACAACGGTGTTTGGCAACCCCGCAAAAAAAACAAACCTCTAATAAAAAATCAGACAAGAAAAACAATAAACTATGGAACCAACACAGTTTGTCGCATTGTTTGCAGAACAGTTTGACGACACGCCCGCAAGCGAGTTTTCAATCAACACGGAGTTCAGGAGCCTGGAAGAATGGTCCTCCTTAACCGCCCTGGGAGTCATTGCCATGGTCGATGAGGAGTATGACGTAGAGCTAAGCGGCGACGACATTCGTAATGCCTCAACCATTGAGGATGTGTTCAACCTGGTGAAAAGCAGGAAAGAGGACGCATGACCCCCCCCCCGTTGTTCCGAAGACCGACAACCAATGGCCGTCAACAACCGGAAAAAACACAACACCAACAACCCATGAAAGACAAACTGACAACAGGCAGCTCTTTTGAAGACAAGATCGTGTTCCAGAAAGAAGACGTGGAAACCTTTGCAAGGATCACAGAAGACACCAATCCGCTGCATCTCGACAAAGAGTATGCACTGAATACACCATATAAAAAGATGGTGGTGCACGGTATGCTCGCTGCCTCCAGGACCGGCACGCTGGGAAAATTTTTGTCCAAGGCCGGGAGCGTCCTGGTACAAAGGGAGGTGACATTCATCCGGCCATTATTTGTTGATGAGACCTGTACGGTAGTCTCCAGGGTTGTTGAGGTGAACCGGGCGGACAAGACCATCGCTTTCAAATCGTGGCTGAAGAACCCCCAAGGCAAAACATGTATCAAAATGTATTCACAACTTAAAAACCCCATTCTTTTTGACTAAAACGAACACGTTCGAAATCACCGGGGCTGTCGCCTCACGCGATTTGTTTTCATTGCCACCCCCGGCTGCCGATAAGGGTGTTCCGCTGATGGCAGCCCTGAAAGAACGGCGGTCGGCGCGCACATTCTCAGAAGAACCCGTCACCGACCAGCAGTTGTCAGAGCTGCTCTGGGCCGCCAACGGCATCAGCAGCAGTCCGGAGACCCACGAAGACAAGGGGTTGCGAACAGCACCCTCAGCAAAAAACCACCAGGAGATTGAACTCTATGTCTTTCTCCCTTCCGGCATCTATCTGTACGATACCCTGAACAACCAGCTGGCATTGATACGCGACGGCGACCACCGCAGCTCGGCAGGCCGCCAGCCCTTCTTTGAAGAAGCACCGCTGTCAGTGTGCCTGGTCGCCGACTTCAGCAAGATGGGCAACTACCTGGAAAAAAAACGGGCGTTCTTTTCCGGCCTGGATGCCGGCTATGTCAGCCAAAACATCTACCTGTACTGCGCCTCCGAAGGACTTGCCACGGTAGCCTGCGGCATGATCAACAGAAAGCTCCTGCACCCCCTGCTAAAGCTGGAAGATGCAAAGGCAATGCTCTCACACCCGGTGGGGGTCAGAAAAATATGAACTGCTAAGAAAGAACAACGATGACAAGCCATAACCCATTCTCATTGAAAGGAAGAACGGTTTTTGTAACAGGCGCCTCGTCAGGTATTGGCAAGAGCATCGCCATCGAATGCTCAAAAATGGGGGCGAACATGATTGTTTCCGGCAGGAACCGGAAACGCCTTGCCGAAACATATGATCACCTCGATGGCGCCGGTCACCGGCAAATCATCGCTGATATGACAAACAAGGACGACATTGATAACATCACAAACCCGCTTCCCCGGCTGGATGGTGTTGTCCTGTGTGCAGGCATCGTCAAAACACTGCCCGTAAAACACATCAAGGACGATGCAATTGAAGAGGTCTTTCAAACCAACATCACCTCTTCCATCCAGATCATAAAACGCCTCCTCAAAGCAAAAAAGATAAACAAAGGCGCCTCGGTCATATTCATATCCTCCATCGCCGCAACCCACCCAAAACCGGGCAATGCATTGTACTCGGCAACAAAAGGGGCGGTCAACGCCTTCGGCAAGGTTCTCGCCCTGGAGCTGGCCCCCTTAAAGATCAGGGTGAACATGATCCAGCCGGGATTTATCAAAACCAACCTGTTAAGCAGCGGCATAATCTCGGAGGAACAAATAGATGAACATTACAAACGGTACCCCCTGGGACCAGGCAAGCCCGAAGATGTCTCCCATGCATGCGTTTACCTGCTGTCGGATGCAGCAGAATGGATCACCGGAAGCATCTTCACCATCGACGGCGGCATAACCCTGAAATGAATCGCAGACCGGCGAAAACCACCAACGCACGGCAAAAATGATAAACAGCATAAAGCAAAGGATCCCGCTAAGCCTCAAGAAACCGGTCAAGCATGCAGCATGCAGTATCGTTAATGCCTGTAAGCTGCTGATACCGCGCGGCAAGCCGGACTTCTTCATTATCGGGGCAGTGCGTTCGGG
>SLCY01000045.1 GCA_007125585.1 Bacteroidales bacterium | reverse complement strand
GATTTATCCCCCCACAGGGCCGGTCTTTTACATGTTTGCAGTTGCCCACACTGTTGAAACTGTCTTTCGTTCCTTCGTTCCGTCGTTCATCTGTCAACATACAAGATGATGGGGCTTTTTTGCAGATTTCCCCACCTGGATAAGGGCAACGGTTTTGTTCCGGTGGACAAAACAATGGCAAAAGCGTTGCGTGGGGGGCAAGCTTGTTTTGGGTTGAAACGCTGATTTATTTTCGGTATATTCGTCAAACAAATTGTCCCGGAGATGGCTACCTTGATCGATGATAAAATTCTGCAGGCTGAAAAAATCCTTGAGGCTGAAAAGGAAGAGTTGATGCATATTATTACATCCTACACGATCGATGAAATTGGCAGCCCACGGAGCTTTTTGATGTTCCTTGAAGAGGATGCAAAATACCGGATCAGGGCCCTGGGTCTCCCAAACAACCTCTTGCAACACTACCTCAACAGAATATGTGAGATCTACGGACCCTATTCTGAAGACCAGCCCGGTCACGGAAAAAAATACTACGACAACGACTTTTACCTGTCGCTGTAGATTCCGTTTCCAGTAATGAACATAAAAGGGAAAGGATCAAGACCTGGCCATTAGAGAACTATGACATTGACTGGTTCACCCGTGAGGCGCGTTCGATGATGATCTCAAATTCTTCGGGGGTCAGGTCATTGAAAAAATAATGCACGGGGTTGACGGACCTGTCATTGCGATGCACTTCGTAATGGAGGTGGGGGGCGGTTGATGTGCCTGTGTTGCCAACGCGGCCGATGATCTCACCCCGATTTATTTTCTGGCCGCGGGTGACTTCTATGTGGCTCATGTGGGCATATCTTGTCAGGTAACCATAGCCGTGGTCTATCTCAACCATGAGGCCATAGCCATGGCGGTTTCTCTCGGCCCTGGCCACAACGCCGTTGCCGGTAGCATAAATTGGTGTTCCTGAGGGTGCGGTGAAATCTACACCATGGTGCATCCGCATGGTTTTGTAAACCGGATGGATACGCATGCCGTAACCCGACATCAACCTTTCAGTGCCTTTGGAAACGGGTACAATTGCAGGGATAGAGGACAACATGTCGGCCTTGTTGATGGCCATGTCAAACACCTCATCATACGATTTGGACTGAACATACAGCTGACTCGCCAGCTGATCGATACGTTGCATGGTCTCGGAGATCAGCTGGCTGTTTTGATAGCCCGACAGGTGCGCATACCTGTCGTGACCGCCAAACGCTGCCTCGCGAATGGGGCGGGGGATGGGTTCTGCCTCAAAAATAACACGGTAAATTTGGTCGTCACGCTCCTGAATGTCCGCAAGCACATTGTCAAGAACATTAATCCTGTCATTGAGGATCTCGTATTGTAGCTTGAACTGGTTAATTTCCCGCTGCAGCATGCGCTCCTTCGGGGAATCGAAAAATGTAAACCCGATCACCAGGACGATCGCCGAAAACACCAAACCAGCCAGCGCATAACGTACAACAACCTTTAACCTGTCTCTCAAGGTTTTGTTTACACGTTCTACAGCAAGTGATTTTGTATTAAAACGATAGTGAACCTTGCCCATACCGGTTAATTAATCTTTTAAGACAGCAAATTATTTCTGCAAAAACTGATCAATGAATAAGCAATGCTTCAAAAGAAGCCGCACCAATCCACAAAGCTAAAAAAAATCATGTAATTTTGTCGTCTAATGACAAAAAAAAACTAAAATAAGTTTCGTTTTTAATGAAATCTTCGGAAATAAGGGCTTCTTTTTTAAGGTTTTTTGAAAGGAAAAACCATGTCATTTACCGGTCTGCACCCATGGTGGTAAAGAACGACCCCACGTTGATGTTTACCAATGCGGGGATGAACCAGTTCAAAGATATTTTTCTGGGGAACACCAATGCCAGGCATCAGCGGGTTGTCAACTCCCAGAAATGTTTGCGCGTATCGGGTAAGCACAATGACCTGGAGGAGGTTGGTCACGACACTTATCACCATACCATGTTTGAAATGCTTGGAAACTGGAGTTTTGGCGACTATTTCAAGCGAGAAGCCATTGCCTGGGCCTGGGAGCTGTTGACAGAGGTATACAGGATAGACAAGGACCGTTTGTATGCAACTGTTTTTGAGGGATCACCTGATGAAGGGTTGTCGGAGGACAAGGAGGCATATGATCTTTGGAGGCCTTTTCTTGATGACAGCCATATCCTTTATGGATCCAGAAAAGACAATTTCTGGGAGATGGGGGAGACAGGCCCGTGTGGCCCCTGTTCGGAGATCCATGTCGACATGCGTGATGACCATGAACGCAGCCAGCTTGATGGTGCTGCGTTGGTCAACAAAGAGCATCCCCTGGTGATTGAGATCTGGAACCTGGTATTCATTGAGTTCAACAGGATGGCAGACGGCAGCCTGAAAAGCTTGCCTGCGAAGCATGTAGATACCGGCATGGGCTTTGAGCGCCTTTGCATGGTGTTACAAAACAGGCAATCCAGCTACGACACCGACGTATTTTTTCCTTATATTCATGAGCTGGAGAAACTTGCCGGTATCTCCTATGGTGAGGGGCAAGACCCTGATATTGCCATGCGGGTGGTCTCGGATCATCTGCGGGCTGTCTCTTTTGCCATTGCCGACGGGGAGTTGCCTTCCAACAACAAGGGGGGGTATGTGATCCGTCGCATCTTGCGAAGGGCGATACGGTATGGTTATACTTTTCTTGGGTTCCGTGAACCTTTTGTTCACCGGCTGGTGTCATTGCTGGTGCAGCATATGGGTGATGCCTTTCCCGAGCTGAAAGCCCAGGAGGAGCTGATCACCAGGGTGATCGCCGAAGAGGAGCAGACTTTCCTGCGTACCCTCGCTGTCGGCATACAGAAGTTCGAACAGTACATCTCCGCCAATCCCGGCAAAAAAGTTGTTGATGGTGCCTTTGCTTTTGAGCTTTTCGACACTTATGGCTTCCCCGTTGACCTGACCACATTGATGGCCAGGGAGAAAGGCTGGGAGGTTGACATGCAAGGCTTTGAAGAGGGGATGGCCGGCCAGAAGTTGCGCAGCCGTGCAGCGGCTGTTACGGATACTGAAGAATGGACGGAGGTCCATCCCCGCCAGGAGGACACTCGTTTCCTGGGATATGAGAAGCTGCGGTCGGAGGCAGAGGTGGTAAAATACCGGAAGGTGGGTGTCAGTGAAAAAGCCCTTTACCATGTGGTGTTGGACCAGACCCCGTTCTATGCTGAATCGGGCGGTCAGGTCGGCGACAAGGGCAGCTTGATGGTCAATGGTGACAGTTATCCTGTGATCGACACCCGCAAAGAGAACAACCTCACCATCCATGTCATGCCGAAGGTGCCTGACCAGTGGCCGGAAAAGGTGAAGGCTGTCGTGGATGAGCGCAGACGGCAGTTGACAGAAAACAACCATACGGCCACCCACCTGTTGCATTCGGCTTTAAAAACTGTATTGGGAAACCATGTGCAACAAAAGGGCTCCCTGGTCGATGACCAGCGGCTGCGCTTTGACTTTTCCCATTTCGGGAAAATGAAGGATGAGGAGATACGGGCTGTTGAGATGCTGGTGAATGAGAAGATCCGGGAGAACATAGCCATGGAAGACCACCATGGACTCAGCATGGAAGAGGCTGAAAAGATGGGGGCCACGGCCCTGTTTGGTGAGAAGTATGGCGAAGAGGTCCGCGTGGTGTCTTTTGACAGCGGTTTTTCGTCGGAGCTATGCGGGGGCACACATGTGCAAGCCACAGGCCAGATCGGGCTTTTTGTCATTGTATCTGAAAGTGCTATCGCTGCCGGTATCAGGAGGGTGGAAGCTGTCACAGGCCGTGCGGCAGAACAACACATCCAGTCAAGGCTGGATGAGCTCGCCACACTGCAAAGCCTCTTAAAGCAACCGAAGGACAATGTCAGGGCACTGCAGCAGTTGCTCGAACAGAATGAAGCCATGAAGAAAGAGCTCGCTGCCATGCAGCAGTTGCAGCGCAATCAGCTGGTGGATGAACTGGTTGGCCGTGCCGAGGAGCTCAACGGGGTCAACTTTATCGCCGCCAATGTCAACATGGATGCCAAAGCCGCCAAAGACCTTGCTTTCCAGGTCAAGGGTAAGGTGCCAAACCTGTTCCTTGCCCTTGGGCATGCGGCGATGGGCAAACCCGGCATCGTCGTCATGATTGCTGAAAACCTGGTGCAGGAGAAAGGCCTGCATGCAGGAAACATTGTCCGTGAGCTTGCATCGCATATCCAGGGCGGTGGCGGGGGACAGCCATTCTTTGCCACCGCGGGAGGCAAGGACGCAAGTGGCCTGGATAAAGTGCTGGCGGAGTGCCGCGAATTGCTGCTCAGGAAAAATGAAGGGGATGGGTGACGATGCCCGGAAACACCAGTGCCTGGAATCCGGACAGCCCGAAAACCCGGATAACCCGGAAACAGCGGAACCCCTTGCCGGAGCAGCCCGGGTGTTGTGTGTACGTGGTTTCCTTGTGAATGAGAATGAGGCAGGCCATGGCCGGTTTTTGCAGGGGTTAATACAACAGGGGGATGCCGGGTTTGAAGATTAAAACCTCCGGCAAAGGGTGCTGAACGCACAATAACGGCAGTTCTTCTCTTCTTTGGTCTGGCTGAAGGGCAGTGTGGCGTCCAGGATGCCGGCGATCAGCTTTTTCAACTCCTTTTCAAAAGCAGCCAGGTGATCAGGCTCCAGTGCACCCTGGCCACCTGGATACTTCATGGTCTGCGATCCCCTTGCCGGATAGCGCACGGAGATGATGCCGGGTTCAATTTTCCTTTCGCCGGGATGGCTTTGGTCGTATAGCCATGCATAACATAGCAACTGGAAGTTCTTGGCCTTGTCGCTGTTGGTAAACGGGATGTCCCACTCCTGATAGCTGAGTTCGTAGGGGCCGATCCTTCCGGTTTTGTAGTCGATGACGCGGACCATATCGCCCAGGCGGTCAATGCGGTCGGCTTTCCCGGCGATGATAACCTCCCTGGCCTGTCCCCCGTTTTGGTCAAGCACAAGGGTTGCACGCAAGGACTCTTCCAGCGAAAGCAATGTGATCACCTGGTTGTTCTCATCGGCTTTCTCTATGGCCGTCTTTTCGGCTTTCAGGAGGTTTTCGAGGTAGCGTTGGGTAAGGTGGTAGAGCAGCAGGTTTTTCCCGGTACTGATATTGCCACCCCGGTACTCTTTCCCGAAACGTTGATTGAGCACCCTGGTGAGCTGTTGCTTCATGGCATCCACATCTTCCGTTTTCAACACCTGTCCTTCGAGACCGCCATAAAGGTCTTCCAGGACACCGTGTACCACGGTCCCTATTGTACGGGCCTCCATGGTCTCTTCCACCTCTTCGGCCTCTTCCAGTCGCGCCAGCCTTTCAAAATAAAACTGTAAAGGGCAGTTAATATAGCGGCTCAATGCGGATGGAGAGAAGCCCTTCCCGGAAATCTCTTCCAGGTGTTGCATGATCTCTTTTGTTTTTGGGATGCTGATGGCATGACTGCTTGCATCAACAGGTGGTGGCATGGAGACAATTTCTTCGCGGATGCTGATGTTGGGGTTGTATCCCTCCAGTTCGTGTTGCAGCTGCGTGATGTAACGGCTTTTTTCGTTGCTGCCGAGGTCCTGTGCCTGGGTGTTAAAGATCAGGCTGATGTTCTCTGACCTCTGGAGGAGGCGGTAGAAATGATAGGCATAAATGGCGTCCTGTTCGTGATAGAGGCGCAGCCCGAATGTTTTTTTCACTTCATAGGGGATGAATGAGTAGTTGCTTTTGGGCTTGGGCAGGATATTTTCGTTGGCAGAGAGCAGGATGATATTCTTGAAGTCGAGGCTCCGTGTTTCAAGCATGCCCATCACCTGCAGCCCTTTCAGGGGCTCGCCGGAGAAGGAAAGCCGGGTCTCGGAAGCCGACTGCTTCATCAGCCGGTAAAGAGTTTTCAGGGAGGCGAGGAACGGGAAACGGGCAAGATAGCTTTCCGCCTGCCGGAAGGTCTTTGCAAAATAGTACAGGGACTCAAAGTCCACAAAAAATGGTGTGTTTACAATGTCGCTGCCCTGTTTACCTGCTTTCTCCCTGAAAAGTTTGTCGAGCTGTCCGGCCAGTTCAATGAATGCCGGAAAGATGTCATCCGGATGTTGTTGCCAGTTTTGTTTAAGGAAAGAGAAGGATTGAGCGAAACGCATGGGGTCTTCCGACAAGGCTGCCAGCTCATCGAAGTGCCATAGAACCTGGCTGGAGGCGCTGAGCTTTTTCAACAAGTCTGTTGTCAGCTCCACCCCTTGATCCGGGTCCCACAGCAGGCTGCTGTTGCTGTGTGAAAACAAGCGGTACAGGTCTTTATGGTAGTATGCTGGCTGTTCCTTTTTGGCTGTGGTGGATGTTATTGCCCTCAGGTGCAGTTTGAGCAGGGTGTCGAAAAACTCGAACATATTGGTTTTCGAAAGCGGATAGCCCATGGTCACATTGATATTGTCTGTGTTTGCGGGCAACGCGTTGAGCATTGGGATGAGCAGGTTTTCGTTTGCCAGGACCACGGCGGTGCTTTCGTCATCGTTGAGGCCTGGCATTTGTTGAAGCAGGTTGCCAGCCAGCCTTGCCTGGCTGGCGTTCTTTGCCACCCCGAAGATGCGTATCTTCTTTGTCGTTGTGCGAAAAAATCCGTTGCCATGTTTTTCCCTGTCTGTACGGAATTTTTCCCTGTATTTACGAATGAACCGTCCGGCTTCGTGCCCGGGGTCGTCTTCATAAAAAGGGTCGGTATCGGTAAGGTATTCGGCGCGCCCTTGTTCTAATAAGGCCTGGATGATTGTTTCTTCGGCCTGGGTCAGGGCGTTGAAGCCGGTAAAGATGATCTTCTCCCAGGGCATCTCCGCCTCGCCTGAAGCGATCCTGCTGGCGGCGCGACGCGAAGAGAAGCCCTGCCAGGCCATGTTCATGTTCGCCATATGGGCGCCCAGTGCTTTGTGGAAAGGATGCAACTTTTTGATGAAGCCCAGATAATCCTTTTGAAAAGATGTAAGCTCCGCACCGTCCGGGTTCCACGTGTCGATATAACGGATGTCTTCCAGGTATGCGTATAGCTTTTCAGGCTTTGCCAGCGCATTGTCGATATCGTCAAAGTCGCGCAGGAGGGTGGGCGCCCACGAAAAAAAGGTGTCGATCGTGTCGGCGCGCTCTTTTTCAAGTTCCCGGTAAACCGTATAAAACTCAAAAAGCAATGTCAGTTGGTCGCAAACGGTACATTCGGAGACCTTGTTGATGAAGTCTTCAATGCTCAGGACCTCCGGTGCCCACATCGGGGTGTTGATCCTTGCACCGAAATATTTGCGGAAGAAAAGGCCCGCCCTGCGGTTTGGCGTGACGATGCACAGGTCACCGGTGCTGTCCGGGTAGTTTTCGAGGATATGGTCGGTAACTTCTTCAAGAAAGCTTTGCATGTTTCCGGATCTTTTTCAATATATTTTGCGGTTTTTTACCATTTCCCTTGCGCGTTCCAGCTTATCCGGTGTGCCGATGTCGGCCCATTGACCGGGCTTGTGTTCATAGGCCATGATGTCGTATGTTTTTGCAAGCCTCAGGTAAAGCCGGGTGATGGGGAACGGGCCTTCTTCCCGGATGAGGTCCAGCAGATGGGGTTCCACCAGGTGGATGCCACTGAAGGCCATCGCTTTCAATTGTTCCCTGGTCGCATCTGTGCAAAGGATGCGGTCGCCGCTCCGGCTGTCTTCCCATCCTGCCAGTCTTTTTTCGTGCCAGAGGAAATTCCTTGGGGTTTGGCGCCTGCTTACTGCCAGTGTGGCTATGGGACGCTGGCGGCGGTGCTCCTTCAGCATGTCATCAAGGTCTATTTCGCACAAGATATCAGCATTGTAAAGGAAAAAAGCTTCCTCCCCTTTCAGTGATCCGGCCGCTTTTTTCAGTCCACCCCCCGTATCCATCAACTGCCCTGTTTCATCAGATATGTGAAAGCGGATACCCGGATAATCCAGTCCGGCGACAAACGTTTTCAAAAGGCCGGCATGGTGGTGCACATTCACGATGATGTCCCTGACACCGGCGGCCATCAGTTTCTCTGCAGCATGCAAAAGCATGGGCTTGCCATCCACTGTCACAAGTGCTTTTGGCAGAGTGTCGGTAAGGGGCTTCAGCCTGGTCCCAAGACCGGCTGCAAAGATCATTGCCTTCATACAACAACGATGGTGTTTGTCTATATCCTGCGTCACCAAAAGACCCAATGCATTCTTCCCAAGAGTCAGGAGCCAACAGATAAAAGTGAACAGCTCCTCTCTCTTTTATTCAATAGGTAGTCTTCGGGCCTGGCCAGTTTGTTTCTTCAAAGTGTTTCAATGTTACGTTGATATTGTATTTTTTCCGGAGCCTGTTGGCCAGGTTTTCGGCGCAATACACTGACCGGTGTTGGCCGCCGGTGCATCCGAAGCATACTGACAGGCTGTTAAACCCGCGATCAAGGTAGGTTTGTACTGATGGTTCCACCAAGGCTGTGGCGGCATCCAGGAATTGCCTGACGCTTTTTTCGGGGGCCAGGAAACGGACCACCTCTTCATCTTTGCCTGAGAGGTCTTTGTACTCCTGATGCCTTCCCGGATTGGGCAATGCCCGGCAGTCGAACACGAAGCCGCCCCCGTGGCCTGAATTGTCGGGAGGGATCCCGTTTTTATAGGCGAAACTGCACACGGTGACCGTCAATCTGTCGTCGGGCGGAGGCAGTATCCCGGCACTTTTTTGCAGGGCAATTTTCCGGATAATGCTGCCCAGGTGGGGGATATCGTCCGGCAGGAGTCCCTGGTCGTCCATCCATGACAGGTTTTTCAGGGCATACGGGACACTTTGCAAAAACAATGGTTTTTTCTCCACGCCGCCGCGAAACCCATAGGTGCCCAGTGCCTGCAGGATGCGCATCACCACGAGATCATAGAATGAGCGACGGAAAGAGGCCCTGTCCAGCGGGGTTTTTTCTGCCAGCCTGTCCATGTAGAATTCCAGCAGTTCCTCTCTTTGGTGAAAAGGGATGTTGGCTTTGGCATCAAACAGCAGGGAAGCAATGTCATATCCAGGCGGGCCTTTGCGGCCACCCTGGTAGTCAATGAAATAAGGTTGCCCGTCAACGATCATAATGTTCCTCGACTGGAAGTCGCGGTAGATAAAGGCTTCGGACGGGTATTCTTCCAGGCGGCTGGTGAAGCGTTCAAAGTCGTCTTCCAGAAGTTGTTCGTCAAACTGGATGCCCGAGATTTTCAAAAAATAATATTTGAAGTAGTTCAGGTCCCACATCATCGAATGCCGGTCGAAGGCATGTCGCGGATAGCAGATGCTGAAGTCTATCTCTTTGACGGAGTCGAGCTGAAAGGCCGGCAAAAAGCTGATCGCCTTTTTGTAGAGAGCCATGATCTCTTTGTTGAAGGCACCGACGTTTTGTTGGTGCGGCAACAACGAAAACAGCGTGGTGTCGCCCAGGTCGGTCAGAAGATAGCAGTGGGCGTCGGTGTCTTCGGCCAGGATGCGGGGCACCGGCAGGTCCAATTTCAAGAAGCAGCTTGTGAGTTTTAAAAAGGCCCGGTTCTCATGCGGGTTGGGGTTAAAAGCTGCAATCACGGTCATGTCGCCGGCCCCGAGCCTGAAATACTGCCGGCTCGAACCGGAGGGAGGGAGTGCTGTGATCGTTTCAGGCATGCCCCCATACCATCCGGCAAACAGATCATTAACGACCTTTTCTACTTTCCATTCCATCGTATTGGCTGCTTTGTTCACAAAAATACGTTATTTTTGTTTCTGGTAATTTCATTCATTCAATCAAATAATTCACCGATATGAGTAAAAAAGGGGTCACCGATATTTTAAAGCAGGCCATCATCATGGAGCACAGGGGCAAATCTCTTTACGAACAGGTTGCCAGCCAGACAAAGAATGAAGATGTCCGGAAGATCTTCAATGTGATGGCGCAAGAAGAGCAGACGCATATTGATTTTCTTCAGAAGCAACTGAAGCATTATGGCAAAGAAGGCAGTTTTGACAAGAATGACCTGGAGAAGGCTCCCGGGTATGATGCCATTGCCAACACTATTTTGACGGACGACATGGTGGAGGACATTTCCGGTTCGGGTTTTGAGGCTGCTGCCATTTCTGCTGCCATTGACATGGAAAACAAGTCTGTCGAGGCTTATGCCGGACGTGCAGCCGAGACCACAGACCCCAATGAGAAGGAGTTGTTTGAGTGGCTGGCCAACTGGGAGAAAGGCCATCACAAGCTGTTGATAGATTTGAACCACCAGTTGACCGAGAAGGTTTGGTACGATAACAACTTTTGGCCATTCTGATTTCGTTTTAATGTTTGGCACATCGTGTTATCATCAGAAATAAACCAGGCGTCATGAAGGCTTCCAAAACACCCAAGGTTACCACACATGTATTGCAGGAGATGAAGCTCCGGCAGGAGAAGATCTCCATGCTCACGGCCTATGACTATTCCATGGCACGTATTGTCGACAGTGCCGGCATCGATGTGATCCTCGTGGGTGACTCGGCTGCCAATGTAATGGCCGGTTACAAGACCACCCTGCCCATCACCCTGAATGAGATGATCTATCATGCCGGTTCGGTGATGCGTGCCGTGTCGCGGGCCCTGGTGGTGGTCGACTTGCCTTTTGGCACTTACCAGGGCAACAGTCGTGAAGCCCTGCTGTCGTCCATCCGCATCATGAAGGAGTCCAATGCAAATGCGGTAAAACTGGAAGGGGGGCGGGAGGTCATTGAGTCGGTTGACCGTATCCTGTCGGCGGGGATCCCTGTCATGGGGCACCTGGGACTTACCCCGCAATCGATCAATAAGTTCGGCACCTATGTGGTGCGTGCCACCCAGGAAGAGGAAGCCAAAAAGCTGGTGGAAGATGCGCACCTGCTGTCCGAAGCAGGCTGCTTTGCCCTCGTGCTGGAAAAGATCCCCGCCCTGCTGGCTGAAAAAGTCACCAAAGAGATCAGCATCCCCACCATCGGAATCGGTGCCGGCAGCCAGGTGGACGGACAGGTCCTGGTGCTGCACGACATGCTGGGCATCAACCAGGAGTTCTCTCCACGCTTCCTGAGGAGGTACCACAACCTGTATCAAGAGATCAAAGATTCGGTGGAAAGCTACATTGCCGACGTGAAATTCCAGCGGTTTCCCAATGAAAAGGAGCAATATTAAGCCACCTTCAGTGGATACCAGTGTTGCCGGACTCGCCGGCAGGGTGTTGTATGAGGACAACCACCTGATCATTGTGAACAAGCTCCCTTCAGAGATCGTACAAGGCGACAAAACCGGTGACACCCCACTGGCTGACCTGGTAAGGTCCTATATCAAGGAGAAATACAATAAGCCCGGCAATGTCTTCCTGGGTGTGTCCCACCGCATTGACCGTCCGGTAAGCGGCGCGGTTGTCTTTGCACGTACCTCAAAAGCACTGGCCAGGCTGAATGCCATGCTCAAAGACCGGGAGATCGAAAAAAAATATTTGGCAGTGGTACAGAGAAAACCACCAGCGTCTGAAGGCACGCTGACCCATTTCCTGAAAAAGGATGAGAAGCAAAACAAGTCCTATGTGGTAGATGAACGCACTCCCGACGCAAAAAAAGCCGTGCTTCATTACTGTGTCATTTCCCGCAGCGATCATTATTACCTTTTGGATGTCAGGTTGCTGACCGGTCGCCATCATCAGATCCGGGCACAGTTGTCGGCCATTGGGTGTCCCATAAAGGGGGATTTGAAGTATGGCCATGACAGGTCAAACAAAGATGGCAGCGTCCACCTCCATGCGCGCTCCATGGCGTTTGTTCATCCTGTGAACCAGCAAAAGCTGAAGGTAGTTGCCCCGTTTCCGCAAAGGGATCCTTTATGGCGGTTTTTTGAACAGTCGCAAGCAATGTGAGACATGTCAGCTGAAAAACAAAAGTCAGGGCCGGGACGATTCCTGGTATCGCATACCCTTGGCGGCAGCTTGTCTGCTTCGGCTGTTTCTTTGGCCATTGCGGCGTTGTCTTTGTTCAGTGCCTTTTTCAATGTTTCTCCTGCCTGTGCGCAATATTATGTCCGCGGACAGGATCCGTCGGGCATTCGCTGGCAACAGATAGAGACCGGTCACTTTCGTATCATCTTTCCTGAGGACTATGCGGGTCGTGCACATTATGTTGCCGACATCCTGGAATACAGTTATGTGCCTGTTTCCGCTTCGCTGGGTCATCAGCCACGCAAGGTGCCTGTCATCCTGCATAATCAAACGGTGGTCCCCAACGGTTTTGTGAGCTGGGCGCCTGCGCGCCTGGAGATGTTCAGCAATCCGCCGCCCGGCAATGACACACATGGCTGGCTGGAGCGGCTGGCGGTGCATGAGCTGCGCCATGTGGTGCAGATAGACAAGCTGAACCAGGGAGTCACCGGCTTTTTCTCACGGGTGTTTGGCGAGCATGCGACCGGTGTGTCGTTGGGGCTGTTTATGCCGTTATGGTTGCTGGAAGGGGATGCGGTAGCCGTTGAGACAGCCCTGACCCATGGTGGCCGGGGGCGTCAGCCTTCCTTTGAACAGGGGTTGAGGGCGCAGGTGCTGGAAAAAGAGGTGTACCCTTACGACAAGGCCATGCTGGGTTCATTGAAAGACCATGTGCCCAGCCATTACGAGCTGGGATACCAGCTGGTGGCTTCGGCAAGGGCAGCATACGGGGCTGATATATGGGATAAGGTGATAACAAATATCGCACGCCGTCCCTATACCCTGTTGACCATGTCGAATGGACTGAGAAAACATGCCGGGCTTTCCATCGATGAACATTACGACAACACCTTTCAAATGCTGGACTCGGCGTGGACGGCACAGGCAGAAAGCCATGAATATACCCCCTGCCAGCCTGTCAACAGGAGCAAGAAACTATATACCCATTACCGGCCGATGGCCTTTTTGAATGATACCACCCTGGTGACATTAAAAACCGGCATGGGCGATATCCCCAGGGTGATAAGCCTCGGCCTCGACGGAAATGAGGAGGTGCTCTTCACACCAGGATTTTACAATTCCGAGGTTTTTTCCAGAGGGGGCGACATCATTGCCTGGAGCGAGATCAGGGTGGATCCCCGTTGGGAACACCGCAGCTGGTCGGAGATCCATACATACGACATCGCAACCGGGATAAAAAGACGCGTTACCCGGGCGACAAGGTTCTTCTCTCCCGCCGTATCGCCCGATGGGAAAAAGATTGCCGTTACGGAAGTGACGGCCCGGGATGAATATTCCCTTGTGGTCATCGATGCCGTTACCGGTGAAACGGTTTACAAATATTTCACCCCCCGCAACGCCTACCTTATGCACCCCCAGTGGCACCCTGGCGGGAACCATCTGATTGTGATCGCACAGGATGGATCGGGGAAACGCCTATTGTCTGTCGAACCGGAAAAGGAGATCGTGAGCACTTTGTTCTATTCCGGGCATACCGATATCAGCCGTCCGCGATATCTTCGTCCGGGGAAGATTGTCTTCAACGGTGCGTTTTCCGGTGTCGACAACGTTTATATTCTTGATGAGGCCGGCGGAACAGTGGGAAGGCTCATCTCTTCACGGTTTGGAGCGGCAGATGCTTTGTTTCATGAAGACGGCGACTTGCTGGTGTGGTCGGACTATACCGCCATGGGCTACCGTGCGGTGCATCATCAGGGGCCATGGCCCGAAGCCAGGCCGCTTGAGGAGGTGGAAGACCATTCGGTGGCTTTTTATCGTACGCTGGCAGACCAGGAGGGTGTCATCGTTGCGGAAAGAAATATTGCACGACATCACCATGCCGTGTTTGACTATAAAAAAGGGAGGCATCTCTTCAACTTTCACAGCTGGGGCCCGTTCACCATAAATGTGGATAACATGGAGGCCAGCCCGGGGCTGTCGTTCTTTTCCCAGAATGCGTTGAGCACCTCCGTGGCAGCCGTGGGTTATGCGTGGGATGTCAATGAAAGGCTTGGGGAATATTATGTCAACTACAGCTATGCAGGCCGTTATCCCGTGCTGGATATTGTGGCGGAAAGCGGGCAAAGGAGGTCATATTACCGTGAGCAGGATGACCCTGACGAGCTGAAGCCTTTTCTCTGGAGAGAAAGTTCGTTAAAGCTTGGCATCAGCATCCCGTTGCGTTACCGTCGTGGCCCGTTGTTTTTTGGCATCACACCCTCTGTAAGGCTTGGCATTACCCGTGCCGGAACCGTGCGTGACGCCCCCGGTTTTTTTGTGCCGCACAACGTTGCCCCCACTGAATACCGTGTGTTGGCCTATCGTCAGAAACGTTCCGTGTTGCGCGATATTCGCCCGCGATGGGCACAGGCAATAGATCTTCAATACCGGCATACGCCCTTTGCCGGCAGCGATATGGGGTCGGTGTTCGCGGGGCGTATCACAGGTCTTTTCCCCGGCATCGCCAGGCATCACAGCCTCCGGCTGTCAGCCGCCTACCAGGAGCATGACCGGGGCGAACACAAAACAGGGACCATCCGTTACACTTTTCCCACCCTGATCAATTATCCCAGGGGTATCACCGGCAGGGTTGATGAGCGCACCTACAGCTTTTCGGCCGATTATGCTTTCCCTCTGGCTTATCCGGAGTGGACCATTGCCCCGGTGATTTACCTGAAACGGTTGCACCTCAACATGTTTGCCGACTATGCCAGGGCGACCAGGAGGGTGACCCCTGAGGAAGGAAGGCCTTATCTTAAGGAGGAGGACTTGTTTTCGGCCGGGGTTGACCTGGTCGGGAAGGTCCACTTTTTACGCTTTTTTGCTCCCGTCGACATGGGGGTTCGGGCCATTTACCTGCCGGATGAGGGAGATATGTTGTTCAGGCTGTTGTTCACCTTTCAGATATAGTCATCAGAAGGGACTTTGAAAGTCGCGGAAGGGCATTGCGTTCCTGTCTTTCTGCGACAGCAGCGGTGCATCTGTCCCCCAGTCGATGGCCAGGTCAGGGTCGTCCCAGCGTATAGTCCGTTCGCATTCTTTGTTGTAATGGTGGGTGCATTTATACAAGAACACGGTATCGTCTTCGAGGGTTCGGAAGCCGTGGGCAAAGCCCGGCGGGATATAGAGCATTTTGTTGTCTGTCGCGGCCAGGTGTATCCTGAAGTGTTTGCCGTAAGTTGGTTCGCCGCGCCGCAGGTCAACAGCAATGTCAAGCAGTGCACCCTTCAGGACCCGTACGAGCTTGCCCTGGGCATGGGGAGGCACCTGGAAATGCAATCCGCGGATCACGTCACGTGCCGAACCCGATTCGTTATCCTGCACAAAGTCGAAGGGCACCCCCGCTTTGGCAAAAGCTTTTTTGTTCCAGGACTCAAAAAAGTAGCCCCTGTTGTCGGTGAAGACTTGTGGCTCAATGATGTACAGTCCGCGGAATGGGGTTGGGGTGACGGTCATGGGTTTGTTGTTTGGCGTTAAGGGGGATTGTTGCCCCGGCCTTTTCCTACATGTGTATGACTTCGCCGTAAGCGGCGGCAGCGGCCTCCATGATGGCTTCCGACATGGTGGGGTGGGGGTGGACGGCCTTGATCATTTCGTGGCCTGTGGTTTCCAGCTTTCTGGCCACCACAGCCTCCGCGATCATCTCCGTAACGTTTGCGCCTATCATATGCACGCCCAGCAGTTCGCCGTACCGTGCATCGAAGATCACCTTTACAAAGCCTTCTTTGGCACCGGCAGCACTGGCCTTGCCGGAAGCGGAGAACGGAAACTTGCCTGTCTTCAGCTCGTAGCCGGCTTCTTTGGCGGCTTTTTCCGTATACCCTACCGAGGCCACCTCGGGAGAGCAGTAGGTACAGGCGGGGATATTGTTGTAGTCCAACGGGGCGGGATTTTTCCCGGCAATGTGTTCAACGCAGATGATGCCTTCAGCAGAAGCCACATGTGCCAGGGCGGGGCCGGACACAACATCTCCGATGGCGTAAACACCCTCGGTGTTGGTACGGTAGAATTGATCCACCACGATCTTTCCCTGTTCAGTCTTTATACCCGTCTCTTCCAGTCCGATGTTTTCGATGTTCGGGCTGATGCCCACCGCCGACAATACCACGTCGGCCTCGATCGTCTCTTCCCCTTTTTTTGTCTTTACCTTCACCTTGCATTTCTTCCCTTTGGTGTCGACGGTTTCAACCGAGCTGTTTGTCATCACCTTGATCTTTGCCTTCTTGAAGGTGCGCTCCAGCTGTTTGGATACCTCTTCATCTTCCAGGGGCAGGATGTTGGGCAGGAATTCCACCAATGTGACTTTTGTGCCGATCGCGTTGTAGAAATAGGCAAACTCCGTCCCGATGGCTCCGGAGCCCACCACGACCATTGATTCGGGTTGTTTGTCAAGCACCATGGCCTCGCGGTAGCCGATCACCTTCTTGCCGTCCTGCGGCAGGCTGTCAAGCTGCCGGCTGCGGGCGCCTGTAGCGATCAGGATATGATTTGCCTGATATTCGGTGGCCTTGCCATCGTCGCCTTCGACAGCTACTTTTTTCCCGGAGACCACCTTTCCATGTCCCTGGATGTGGTCGATCTTGTTTTTCTTAAAGAGGAACTGTATCCCTTTGCTCATCCCGGCAGCCACCCCCCGGCTTCTTTTTACCATGTCGGGCAGTTTGGCTTTTGCTTCACCCCCGACGGTCACACCATAGTCGGCGGCATGCTGCAAATATTCAAACACCTGTGCGCTTTTCAACAAAGCCTTGGTGGGGATACATCCCCAGTTGAGACATACGCCGCCAAGCTCAGCTTTTTCCACCACGCCTACCTTCATGCCCAGTTGTGAGGCCCTGATGGCTGCCACATAGCCTCCCGGGCCGCTGCCCAGAACTATCAGATCGTATTTCATGTCATCTGGTTTTATGTTCATTAAAATGTCGGAATGTCGTAAGACAAGTCAAATATACATGATTTTTTTTCTTGTGCTTTTTTTTGACGTTCGATGTACTTTTTCTTTGGCTCCCATCCAAAGAAAAAGCTGCCAAAAAGAAAGATCACCGCTTCTGATGCATCTGCTAAAAACCACGGCCACTTCAGTCTGCGCAGGCCTATCCGGCCGGCATTTCAATCTGGCCATGGTACTCCATATTTCGCTGAATGAGCGAGGCTGCCAAAATGGGCAGCCTCGCTCATTCAGTGCATATGCATGCGAAAACAAAAATTGTTCTCGCTTATTTTATGGCAATGATCTGCGTGGTTGTTCCATCGTTGGTGATCAGACGGACCACAAAAAGTCCACCGGGCCAGTTGCCTGTATTGATGCTGACAGTTTCCTGTTCAGACAGTTCCGTTATGGTCAGTTGATATACATTTCTTCCTGAGATATCGGTAAAAATGATCGTTCCATTTTTCACATCACGGTTGAAAGAGATGTTCACCTGATCGGTTGCAGGATTCGGGAAGCAGATCATTTCCAAATCACTGAGTTCTGAAATGTCCGTGTCCCCGGCTAAAGGCTCAGGTGCTTCATCTCCGCCCTGAGTAGTTGCTCCATTTACGACAATATCATCCACACTCCAGCTTCTGGACTCCCTTGGCGGACCGCCACCGGGATAATTCATGTTCCAGCGGAAGATCACATGCTGCTCGCCTGCCAGTGCGGGCAGACTTTGACTGAAGCTTGCCGGATTGCTGGTGCTGCTGCTCCAGGTCTGTATCGTGTTCCAGTTATTGCCGCCGTCGGTGCTGTAATAGAGTCCGACCGAACTCCGGCTTGCCACATGGTAATGGGTAAATGCCAGGTTGATGTCTATATAATCGCTAAAATCGAAGGGCTGGCTGATCAGGTCAGCGTTTCTGCCCCGGTTACCCTGGTAATAGAAATAGGCATAATTACCAGTGGTGCCGCTCAAACCGCCGTTGAAAGTACCCACCTGCCATGCAACATCACCTTCATTGGTCACACTTTCCCAGCATTCCGGAATGGCTGCTGCAGCGTCAAAGTCTTGCAGGTAGGGTAATGAGGTGATCAGACACGGATCTTCCGGTGCTGTTTCAAAAGCAGCATGGATGGTGTGATCGGCTGTAACATTGTTAAATGTATAGGCTGTGACAGCACCCACACTGTTACCATCCACAACTACATCAGCAATTTCAAAACCACTGTCGGCAGTAATGGAAAAGCTTTGGTCATCACCTTCTGCCACGGTGATGGTTCCCGAAGGACTGATGCTGCCCCCGTCGCCGGCCGATGCCAGGATGGTGAAGGTGATCACAGGGACTTCTTCGAAGGTGGCGTGAATGGTGTGGTCGGCTGTAACGTTGCTGAACGTATATTCCGTGACTGCCCCCACGCTGGTGTCGTCGACCACCACATCTTCGATTTCAAATCCATCTGCAGGGGTGATGCTGAAACTTTGATTGTCCCCCTCGGCCACGGTAATGTTACCCGCCGGGTTGATTGAACCTCCGGTTCCGGCCGTCGCTGTGATGGTATAGGTTGTCCCTGCCGTTGTACCGGTAACAGATACATCATCGATGCTCCAGCTTCTTGACCTATGAGGTGGTCCACCACCTTCAAATGCCAATGTCCAGCGGAACCTTACATTGGGTTGCCCGGCCAGTTCACCGATGACCTGATCGAAACTCGCGGTTCCGGTATTGCCCGACCATGCCTGAATGGTTGTCCAGCTGCCTCCGTCATTGAGGCTGTAGGCCAGGATGGCTGTGCTTCTCTCATGGTTGTAACGGTGCTCAAATTCCAGGCGTATATCGGTGAAATCACTGAAAACAAGGTTCGGACTTTCGAGGTGTGCTGTCCTGGCCGTGTTGCCGCTCATTTCCACATATGCATAATTGCCTGTGGTTCCGGTCACACCGTTGGAAAAGGTGCCTACTGACCATTCAGCGGTCCCGTATGTTGACCAGCCCAGGGGAATTTCCGGCGAATCGTCAAAACTCTCTGTAAATGGAAGCGGGAAGTTGTCTGGTGGGAAGGTGGTTGCCTGTGCTGCCCGGTGTCCCGAATATTCGTTTCCATCGTACGACCATGCCCTGTAGTAATAGGTGCTTGCATAATCGAGATCACTGTGTGTCATACTGGTTTGCGACTGCCCGTAGTAGAGTACCGTGCCTCCTCCGTTAATCGTTTGTCCGGAAGAATAGGTGGTGCCGTCGTTGGGTGTTCCAAAATCTCCATTCTCAGAGAAAGCTAAAAGCACTGCATCATTGTTGGCGTTGGTTTGCCATGCGAGTGTTATGGCATCTTCACCCAGGGTGGTTGCACTGAGGCTTGCAGGCCGCTCAACGCCACCAAGAAAAGCCTGGGCTGCCTGTATGGCCTGGTAAGCATTTAACCTGCCCGATCCCAGCAGACCCACATGGTTGGAGTTCTGACTGTCGATATTGTCTGTTGTGGCAACCAGCAGATCCCACAAGTCCTGGTTGGACATCGCGCCGGGTGCATAGGAAAGAACCAGGGCGGCGATACCTGAAACATGCGGACATGACATAGAGGTTCCTGACATCCATACATAACTGTTACCGGATGCTGTGCTGGCAATATCGGTGCCGGGAGCCGACAGGTCGATCCATGAGCCATAATTGGAAAAGCTTGACTTCTGGTCGCGATTGTCAGTTGATGCTACCGCCATGGAACCGGAATAATATGCAGGGTACCACTGTCCGTCGTCATTGCTGTTGCCGGCGGCAAAAACGGTCAGACCACCATTCAACACCTCGCCACCACCATGGGCATTGAAATAGTCTATCCCGTCGAGGTCAGACTGGTTATAAACGCCCGGATTCCGGTACCCCCAGCTGTTTTGTGATACTGCTGCTCCGTTATCTGCTGCGTACATGTTCATTTGCAGGGTATTCAACCCGTGCGAACCATCAAAAAGGTCAAGGCTCATCAGTTTCACCCCACTTTCGGGTGTTCCGTCACCTCCGGCCGATCCGGCCACCCCGATGTCGTTGTTGGTCATGGCGGCCACGGTACCTGCCACATGGGTTCCATGGTCATCGGCTTTGGTATTGGTGCCGTCGGGACCGATACCCGGCCAGATATTGCCGGCAAGATCGGGGTGATCGTATTGAATGCCGCCGTCGATAACGGCAACAATTACATCCGGATTGCCAGTCACAATGTCCCAGGCAGGCTCGGCGCTGATATCGGCACCCGGGGTGCCGGTAACACCGCGGATATCCTGACCGGTGTTTTTAAATCCATACTGCAGGCCGTAAAACTCGTCGTTGGGACTCATCTTTTCACCTGTGGCTCCCTGTTCCCTGATGGTTGATGTAGCAACCGGCTCAATCTTTTGTTTTATAAGCACCGGCTCTGCGACAACCACTTCAGGCAGTCGCCTGAAAGCCTCAATGATGGTCATCAAGTCCTCCCTCTGATCAACCTGAACCTCATACCACAGATGCAGGCCCCATGACTGATGTCTTGCCTCTAAGCCCCTGCTTTTGGGCGATCTGTCATACAGGCCATATATAAGGGACTTGTAGCGTGTTGCCCCAAATCGCTGGTTCAACGCGTCAATGTCAGGGTGTCCAATGATTACAACCTCATTTTCCCTGCTTTCAAAAATACCCCTTGAAAGGGTCTTCGTCATGCCGGGGTGAAACTTGATCTGGATCAACCCAGGTTCAAAAGCATCAGCAGGAACATCCTGCCATTTGACCGGCGGGCGCTCTCCAAATAAGGTGATGGAGCTGCCCGATGAGGTCTCGCTGCCATGCATGCCATACACAGAAGATGAACCGGTCACTGCAAAAATGACCAGCAAACACAATGTAAAAATCTTTCGTTTCATAATGGTTGTTTTGATTAATAATTAGAATGGACGTCCAAATATACATGAATTTTTTTCTTGTGCTTTTTTTTGACGTTCGATGTACTTTTTCTTTGGCTCCCATCCAAAGAAAAAGCTGCCAAAAAGAAAGATCACCGCTTCTGATGCACCTGCTAGAATCTACGGCCTCTTTACCCTGTACCGGGGCCGGTGGTGCATTACCAGGGGCAAATCAGCAGCTTGAATTGTTCATTGTGAATAATGCCTTGCATCAAATGTCGATGGTGTAGACCAGGAGATAGTTCTCAATGCTTTCATAGAAAAGGCTATAGCGACCTGATGTTTCTTGTGTTTTGATATGGCCTGTAATTTTTCCGTTGCCGGTGAAGACAAAGGGTTCGATAAGTATGTGTTCTCTGAATGAGAGCCCCTTTTTCCCATAAAGCTTATAAAGGGCTTCTTTGGCACACCAGATTAGATAGAGGCTCTCCCAGGCGTTGGTGTTGAATTTGTATTCAAGCTCTTCATCGGAGAGGAACTTGTGTGTTAGTTTGAATATTTTTGGATGCAATGCTTCAATGTCAACCCCCACGGCTTTCGTTTGACTGGTGATGAGGGCAGAATACTTTCCTGAGTGGGCTACCGAAATATGCCCGGCGCCATTGTCCAGGTGTGGCTTTCCGTATTGATCGTAGGAGATGCCCGAGGCCGAATCCGGTTCTAAGAGGTATGGCAGGATTAACCGGTAGCTGAGCCAGTGCTTTTTCCGGAGGGGTGAAAGCAGGGAGGCATAAAACTTTTGTTCGGCGGTTGTCAGGCTGGCCTTCCGGTATAGTTCCCCGAGGGGTTCCACAATTTCCCAGATGCCCAGGGTGCCATGTGGTATGGTTTTTTTCAGGAAAAGCCCCATGTGTCCCTGTTTACGATGTCCACAATAAATATTATCTTTGCAAAAATAAGAATATAAAGGCACAAAAATATGGAAAAGGCGTTAACGCAAAGTAAACTGGATTATAAGATAAAAGATCTTTCACTGTCTGATTTTGGACGCAAGGAGATTGAGATTGCGGAGAAGGAGATGCCGGGATTGATGTCGTTGCGGGAGAAATATGGTCGTGAGCGGCCCCTGGAGGGTGCCCGCATCACCGGCTCGTTGCATATGACGGTGCAGACGGCTGTCCTGATGGAGACCCTGAAGGCTTTGGGTGCCGATGTACGCTGGGCCAGCTGCAACATTTTTTCTACCCAGGATCATGCAGCGGCGACCATGGTGAAGGCGGGCATTGCTGTGTTTGCCTGGAAGGGAGAGACCCTGGAAGAGTACTGGTGGTGTACCAACCAGGCCCTTACCTTCCCTGAGGGGAAGGGGCCGCATCTGATTGTTGACGATGGTGGCGATGCCACCTTGTTGGTGCATCAGGGTTACCGGGCAGAAATAGACCCGTCGGTGCTCAACAAAAAGCCGGACAACAAGGAAGAAGCCATCATACAGGAGCTTATCCGTTCCATACACGCCGATGATCCGCGAAAATGGCACCGTATTGCAGGGGACCTGAAAGGGATTTCGGAAGAGACCACAACAGGCGTCAACCGTCTTTACCAGATGATGGAAAAAGGCGAGCTCCTGGTGCCGGCCATCAATGTGAACAACTCCGTCACCAAGTCAAAGTTCGATAATTTGTACGGTTGCCGTGAATCGCTGGCCGATGGCATCAAGAGGGCCATGGATGTGATGATTGCTGGCAAAGTGGTTGTCATTGCCGGTTATGGCGATGTGGGCAAGGGGTGTGCACACTCCATGCGCAGCTACGGTGCCCGGGTGGTCGTGACAGAGATCGATCCTATCTGTGCCCTTCAAGCTGCAATGGAAGGCTTTGAAGTGAAGACGATAGAAAACGTTTTGGATGAAGGAAACATCTTTGTTACCGCCACGGGCAACAAGGATGTGATCACTGCCGAACATATGGCGAAGATGAAAGACCAGTCAATCATCTGCAACATAGGACACTTCGACAACGAGATACAGGTAGAGCAGCTGGAGGCGTGGGCAGGCATCAAAAAGGTCAATATCAAGCCCCAGGTCGACAAATACATTTTTCCCGACGGCCATGAAATATTCCTTCTCGCAGAAGGCCGCCTGGTCAACCTGGGATGTGCCACCGGCCACCCCTCTTTCGTGATGAGCAACAGCTTCACCAACCAGGTGCTTGCTCAGATAGACCTCTGGAAGAAGGACTATGAGCTCGGTGTCTATTGCCTGCCCAAACACCTGGATGAAGAAGTGGCCCGGCTGCACCTGGAGAAGATCGGTGTGCGGCTGACAAAGCTGTCTGCGGAACAAGCCACCTATATCGGTGTAAGCAAAGAAGGGCCTTACAAGCCTGACTATTATCGTTATTAGGACTTCCATTCCCGAATGCCAGGACAGAAAGGTGTCCCGGTGAGGGAAGGCCTGTGACCCTTTTCTCCGGTCAGGCGAAAGGCGTTCAGTGCCCTGTCTGGGGACTTGCATCCTGATCCCCTTGCCAATCATGGGGGTGCTGCGTTGAGACAGCAGCCGGGTTGTCCGGCTGTTGAAATGTCAGCGCAGATTTTCTTTTTTTTACCTGAGAAAAAATTTCTGTGACTTAACCGACACAACAGCATCTAGTTTGTGATCCTCAGCCGGTTGGTTTGTTCATTAAACTCGGTGCGGTATGTTTTCAGGGGGAACCCTGCGTCACCTTCGGTCACGGTGCCGTCAATCAGCAGGAAGACGGATCCGCAACATGGGTCGGTCGCCCGCAAAAGGTCGTCCTCTTTAATGCTTACCTTGCAATGAAACGGGTCGCAGGGACAGGCACGGTCGTAGGCCCTGAACTCATCCATTGACAGCCTGTAAACAATAATGCCCTGAACACCTCCCGACTCAGACTGTGAAAACTGGTGCGACAAACCCGGGCTATTCAGGTTGTAATGGATGATGTTGAAGTTGAATTCAACATGAACATAGGGTACGGGATGTTCACGATCCTTGTCGCAGGCATTGAGAAAGCCTGCTGAAAGGATTGCCACCAGGGCCAGCAGGGCGTATGATTTGTTGATCGTGGAATACCGGTCGATGATCATGTTGTTGAAACTTACGGGTGAGCCCCGGTTCAGAGGCCCGGAAAATGATCACAATATTTCTCTGTAAAGTTACCATTTTTTGGTAATTTTGTTATTGCGGTTCATTTTAAACCCTCGACTATGGAAGAGTTAATATATATCGTACTGGTTGTTATCTGGCTTTTGGTCAGCTTTTTGCGCCGCAAGCCCAAAAAGGACAGACCGGAAGGGAAGCCGAAGCCTGTACCACAGGAGCAAACAGCCCCGCCGGATGATGAGGCAAGTGTTGAAGAGGTGCTGGAGGAGTTTTTTGGCGGCGGAAAAAAGAAGGAAGAGAAGCAGCCTAAAAAGGAGCCGGTCTATGAAGCTGCTGAAAGGAAGGAGCGAAGGGATACCTATGGCCATGAGGGTCGTCGTGAAAGGGAATGGTCAGAGCGGCAGCAGGCGGACAAAGAACAATCATGGGATGAAGGACAGGACACAAAAGGAGGGGTTTTTGAGGGGGTTGAAGGGCAGACAGGGGTTTCTGAGGATTTTGAGTTTGTCTCAGAAGGGAAGAAGCTGACCATTGAAGAGATGATACAATCGTATAAGGAGGATGAGGCCAAAAGGCTTGCCATGGAAGAAGAAGATGCTGATTATCAGCCTTCAGAGGGAATCCCTGAATTTGATTTGAGAACGGCAGTGATCTTTTCTGAAATATTGAACAGAAAATATCAATGATTTTTTTGAAAATCATCGAATTATTGCTTATCTTTGTTTCAACAATCAAACAATTTTTATAACAGCCTGATCTTGGAGTTTTTCCAAAGTCAGGTCTTTTTTCTGTAAGCCCCCTGTTTTCGTAATTATAGCGGATGGGCTTGTTTGTAAGCCGGAAAGGTTCAGGCAAGTCCTGCGGTTTTTTATGGATTCAGGGGAAACAATTTAAAAGCAGGTCAACAAACCATTTTTCCAGGCGTTCGGGTTTGCTTGCGGCACCTAATGAATGTCTGGTATTATTTTAATAGCAGTCGATATGAACCAGGTAAAGTATTTTACGAAGGAGGGACTTGACAAGCTGAAGGATGAGCTGGAAAAGCTTAAGTCGGTGGAGCGTCCTGCCGTGTCAAATATGATCGCTGAAGCGCGTGAAAAAGGTGATCTTTCTGAAAATGCCGAATACGATGCAGCGAAGAACGAACAGGGGATGCTGGAGCTTCGCATTGCCAAGCTTGAAGAGACCCTGAGCAACGCACGGGTCATTGATGAGAGCCAGCTTGATACAAGCAAGGTTTCCATCCTTTCAAAGGTTAAGTTGAAAAACCTTAACAACAACGCCCTGGTGGAGTACACCCTCGTTCCTGAAAATGAAGCAGACATAAAAAACGCGAAGATCTCGATAAACTCTCCCATTGCAAAAGGCCTTCTTGGCAAGGAGGCCGGAGACAAGGTGGCTATTCAGGTGCCTGCAGGGATGATGACATTCAAAATAATGGACATCTCCCGTTAGGCAGCAAAAATGCGCGATATATGCAGCCCATGTTCCAGGTTGCTTTATGAACCAACAAAACCCCATTGACATGGCAAGCATTTTTACCAAGATCATCAAGGGCGAAATCCCATCGCACAAAGTGGCAGAGGATGACCGTTTTCTGGCTTTTCTCGACATTCAGCCGTTGGCTAAGGGGCATACGCTGGTGATTCCCAAGAAGGAAGTGGACAACTTGTTCGACCTTGACCAGGACACCTATACGGGGTTGTGGCTGTTTGCGAAGCAGGTGGCTGTGGCGCTTGACAAAACGATGCCCTGTGAGCGGATAGGCGTGGCAGTGATTGGCCTGGAGGTGCCTCATGCACATATCCACCTGGTACCCATCCATGGAATATATGATATAGATTTCAGCAAACCCAAGCTGGAGCTTGGCAGTGAAGAGTTTGGACTCATCGCCCGGCGCATTGCCGGTGCAATGAAATAGGGGTCCTGCAAAAGTGTATCAATAACTTACCTTTCTGAAATACGGCCGGGGTTGTCGCTGATAAACGCTTTCCAGCCGCTGTAGCTCTTTTTGTCGCCGGATGGTGGGTTGTCGCCTTGAAAATGATGACAAAGTGCCACGGCCAGGGCATCGGTGATGTCGAGATTGTCGGGCACCCCCTCTATGCCGAGTATCCGGCAGAGCATGGCAGCCACCTGCTCTTTGGAAGCACCCCCTTTCCCGGTAATGGATTGTTTCACTTTTCTCGGTGAGTATTCAAATACCGGGATCCCCCGGTGCAATGCCGCGGCAATGGCCACCCCCTGGGCCCGGCCAAGCTTAAGCATAGACTGCACATTCTTACCATAAAAAGGGCTCTCGATGGCCAGCTCGTCGGGATGGTACTCATCAATATTGCGCAATACCGTCTCAAAGATCTTTTTCAGCTTCAGGGCCTGACCCCCCATTTTCCCCAGCTTTAGAATGTCCATGGCAACCAGACGGATGGAAGCCCGGTCAATCCCGATAACTCCCAGCCCCATGTTGTTGGTCCCGGGGTCAATGCCCAATATGATCTTTTCGTGATCCACAGAATGTGATAAAATGTGTCCGGATTGCTCGCTAACCCACAACCATGCAAAAGTACACGATTTTTTACCTGTTTTTGTTTTTTCCTGTACTTTTTCTTTGGCTACCCTCCTTGTTGCCTGCTTGCAGATGGCCTCCCTGCTGAAGCGGCCTTGTTTTTGCCGCAGATCCTTCAAATGCGTGTTTATCCGCCACACGGGCCCGGTCTTTTACGTGTTTGCCGATGCCCACACTGTTAACTGTCTTCCGTTCCATCGCTCTTTCGTTCTTTCGTTCTGTCGTTCCATCGCTCTTTCGTTCCTTTGTTCCATCGTTCTTACGTCAACACACAAAATGCCGGTGTTTTTTTACAGGAGAAATCCATATAAATTATTGCGGCAAACAATTGTTAAAAAAACTGTCGTCTTTTCAGCGCCATATCATTACCTTTGCACTTATCCCAATAATGAATTGTAATGGAACGTGAACCGGAACAACAACAATCCATCAGGATAGGGATCACTCAGGGCGACGTGAATGGCATCAGCTATGAGATCATCATGAAAACCCTTGGCGACTCCAGGATATTGGAGTTTTTCACCCCCGTCGTGTATGGATCCTCGAAGGTTGCATCTTATCACAAGAAGATGCTTGGCATCCATGATTTTAATTTTCATGTGGTCCGCAGTGCCGACCAGGCTCAGAAAGGCAAGGCCAACCTGCTCAACATCTTTCAGGAAGAGATCAAGGTCGACCTGGGGCAGACCTCCGAAATAGCGGGGAAGGCTGCGCTCCACGCCCTGGAACTTGCCACCGATGATCTGGCGAAGGGCCATTTAGATGCTTTGGTGACAGCCCCGATCAACAAGCAAAACATTCAGGGCAAGGACTTTGATTTCCCGGGACACACCGAATACCTCACCAAGAAGTTTGGGGCCGAAGAGAGCCTGATGCTGATGGTGAGCAACAAAACACGCATCGGTGTGATCACAGGCCACATACCGCTCCGTGAGGTACCCGGGAAGATCAGCAGGGAGCGTATTCTGAACAAGTTGCATATCCTTAACAATTCTTTGATAAGGGATTTTTACATCAGCAAGCCAAAAATAGCCGTTCTGGGATTGAACCCCCATGCTGGTGACAAAGGGGTTATTGGTATTGAGGAGCAGGAAGTGATCGTTCCTGCCATCCGTGAGGCCTTTGATGATGGCTTGCTGGTCTTTGGCCCTTATCCGGCCGACGGCTTCTTCGGGTCATCCTCCTTTAGCGATTTCGACGGCATCCTCACGATGTATCATGACCAGGGCCTGATCCCTTTCAAAACACTCTCCTTCAAGAGTGGGGTGAACTTCACCGCAGGCCTGCCGGTGGTACGCACTTCCCCGGCACATGGCACCGCCTTTGATATGGCAGGGAAAAACACGGCATCTCCCGATGCCTTCCGGGAAGCGGTATACCTGGCCATCGATATTGTGAGAAACAGGAAGATGCACGAAGAAGAATCAGCAAACCCCCTAAATTTCAGTCAGGAACAAGAGGGAAGTGACAATGGGTAGTGTCGATGTTGCCGGCATTGTAAATGGCAGATGTGTTGGGGGACCACCCCCCATCCACACGATCTCCTATCTGCTGATCGACAGCCGTAAACTGCTTTGGCCGGCACGCACCCTCTTTTTTGCCCTGAAAACCAAACAAAATGACGGGCATCGCTACATTGAAGAGCTGTTGCGCAAAGGGGTGCGCTCCTTTGTGGTTGAGAATGTCCCTGACAAACTGTTGTCTGAATACCCCGATGCTTGTTTCATCAAGGTGGAAAACACCCTGTCGGCACTGCAAGCCCTCGCCGCTGAACACCGTTCCCGCTTTTCTTATCCGGTGGTTGCCCTCACAGGCAGCAATGGTAAAACGGTGATCAAAGAATGGCTTTACCAGTCGTTATGTGAAAAACACCACATTGTCAGGAACCCCAAAAGCTATAACTCCCAGATCGGTGTGCCATTGTCGGTATGGCTGATGACGGACCGGCATGAGATGGGGATATTCGAAGCAGGCATCTCCCGGCCCGGTGAAATGCACCGGCTGCAAAAAATTCTGCAGCCCGACACGGGCATCTTCACCAATATCGGGCCGGCACATGATGAGGGGTTTGCCTCCCGGAGGGAAAAGATCCGCGAGAAGCTTGAGCTGTTTACAGGTTGCCACTCCTTAATCTACTGCATTGACTATCAGTCGGTTCATGATGAAATTATGGATTGGCATCATGACCACCCCACGGTGCGGTTATTTTCCTGGGGGCGTGACAGCCGGGCCGGCATGCAGGTCGTCGGACAGGAAAGGGAAGGCAACAGCACCCTGGTGTCTCTCATGGTTGGGGGCGACCGCATGATGCTTTCCATCCCTTTTCATGATGATGCATCTGTGGAGAATGCGCTGCATTCAGCGGCATTCATGAAACATGCCGGCTATGATGATGCCTTTATCATCCGCAGAATTGCGGTCTTGCAACCGGTTGCCATGCGCCTTGAAATGAAAGAAGGTGTGAACAATTCCACCATTGTCAATGACAGCTACAACTCCGATCTGCATTCTCTTGCCATTGCACTCGACTTTCTTGGTAGCCAAACGCCAAACAAAAAAAAGGCACTGATCCTGTCTGATATCCTGCAAAGCGGTATCCCACCAGAGGTGCTCTACACAGAGGTTGCCTCTTTGGCGGGATCCGGTGATGTTGAACGCTTCATCGGTATCGGCCCAGAAATATCTTCCCAGGCGGATAAGTTTACTATGCCGGCAACATTTTTTAAGGATACAGAGGACTTCATCTCAAACGTTGATTTCTCAGCTTTCCGCGATGAGGCCATCTTGCTGAAAGGGGCCAGGGTTTTCGGCTTTGAGCGCATAAGCAACCTGTTGCAGCAGAAGGATCATCAAACCATCCTGGAGATCGACCTGGATGGGCTGACGCACAACCTGAATGTGTTCAGGTCGGTCCTTGCTCCCGGGGTGAAGGTCATGGGCATGGTGAAGGCCTTCTCTTACGGCAGCGGCAGCGTTGAGGTAGCCCGGACGCTTCAATACCATCAAGTGGATTGCCTGGCAGTGGCTTATGCTGATGAGGGCAAAACGTTGCGCCAGGGTGGCGTGCACGTGCCCATTGTGGTGATGAACCCCGAAGTGAGGTCCTTCGACACCCTGTTCTCCTACGGCCTGGAACCGGAGATATATGGGTTTCGCTTGCTTCGCAGGTTCATGGAAGCGATTGACAAGCTTCCGGACGGGAAACGGCAGGAGCGCTTCCCGGTGCATATAAAACTCGACACCGGGATGCACAGGCTGGGGTTTATGGCTAACCAGGTGGCAGACCTGGCGTCGGCACTGAAAAACCATCCATACATCAGGGTGGCTTCCGTATTTTCGCATCTGGCGGCCAGTGAGGATACGTTACAAGACCCCTTTACGAAAAAACAGGTTGCCATGTTTTCCGATCTTTGTCAAGCCCTTGAAGGTGCCCTGGGGTATCCGTTTAACCGTCATATTTGCAATTCAGCCGCTATTTCCCGGTTTCCTGAAGCCCACTTCGACATGGTACGCCTGGGGATCGGGCTGTACGGCGTAAGTGGCGACCCTGAAGTGCAAGCCTTGTTGTGGCATGTGAGCAGCTTCCGGTCGGTCGTGTCGCAGGTGAAACAGATCGCCAAAGGGGATACCGTTGGATACAACCGTGCAGGTGTGGCCGGCAAAGACATGACTGTGGCCATTGTCCCGGTGGGCTATGCCGATGGACTGAACCGGCGGTTGAGCAACGGCAGGGGCAAGTTGATGGTGAATGGAAGAAAAGCGCCCATTGTGGGAAACATCAGCATGGACATGTGTGCCATAGACGTTACGGGCATCAACGTGAAAGAAGGCGATGAGGTGATCGTCTTTGGCGGTGAGATGCCGGTTACAGAGATGGCGCGGGACCTCGGCACGATCCCCTATGAAGTGTTTACCTCCGTTTCGCAGCGGGTCAAGCGCGTATATTACCAGGGGTAGCATGTACCCAGTTCCTGATAATTTGCCTTCCAACCTTTGTCATGACGCTTTCCGGATGAAACTGCACCCCTTTCAGGTCATATTCCTTGTGGCTGATGGCCATGATCAGTCCCAGCTCATCGGTAGCGCACACATCAAACACGGAAGGCATGTGTGCAGGGTCTATCACCCATGAATGATACCGGCCGGTATCGAAGCTTTCCGGGCAGTCAAAAAACAGGGGTTCCGACCTGTTCACCACATGCGTCCTGACCGCTTTGCCGTGCAGCACTTCCGGAAGGTTCAGCAGCTTGCCGCCAAACACCTCCGCCATGGCCTGATGACCAAGACAAACGCCCAAAATGCTTTTTTCTGCAGCATATCTTTGGATCAGGGCACAGGTGATGCCGGCATCCTTTGGCAAACCCGGCCCGGGCGAAATGATGATCTTGTCGTAATGGCCGGCACCTTCTACCGGTATTTCGTCGTTGCGCCTCACTGTCAGGCTAAAGTCCGCAGGCATCACAGCCTCAGCAAGGTGGTAAAGGTTGTAGGTGAAAGAGTCGTAGTTGTCTATGATCAGGATCTTCATCTGCCTGAAAAAGGTGTGTGTCGGCTTGCAAAAATAGTTAATTTTCTCCTCTAAAAACCTCCGGCATCTTGTGTGCTGATGGAGGACGGAAGAGCGAAGGAACGAAGGAACGATAGAGCGAAAGAACGAAAGAGCGATGGAACGGAAGACAGTTTCAACAGTGTGGGCATCGGCAAACACATAAAAAGGCTGGGACTGTGGGGGGACAAATTCCGCCTTTGATGGATCTGCGTCAAAAACAAGGCCACTTCAGCAGGGCGGGCCATCTGCAAGCAGGCAACGAGGAGGGTAGCCAAAGAAAAAGTACATGAAAAAAAATCATGTACTTTTGAAGGACAGTCCCCGGCTTCAACATCAGCCCTGGCCGCGGCCCCATCATCCTTTAAAAACAAAAACCCCAAAGACAATGAAAGAGATCATCAAAACAGACAAAGCGGCGCAGCCTGTAGGCCCGTATAACCAGGCAGTAAGGCACAAAGACCTGTTGTTTGTTTCCGGGCAGATCCCGATGGATCCGGCAACCGGCGAACTTGTTAAGGGAGATGTGCGTGATCAGACCCGCCTGGTGATGGAAAACATGAAGGCCATCCTGGAAGCAGCCGGCATGGACTTCAGCCATGTGGTCAAATGCAGTATATTTATCAGCGACATGAATGACTTTCCAAAGGTCAACGAGGTCTATGCCTCCTTTTTCAGGGAAGACCCTCCTGCCCGGGAAACCGTCCAGGTAGGGGCGTTGCCCAAATTTGTCGACGTGGAGATCAGCTGCATCGCTGCCGGCAGTGGACAGTAGCAAGACATCGAACAACAGGCAGCGGTTGCGGGGGATGCAGCAGTTTGTGTTGCCTGATGCGGATTAAAATACCGATGTATATGATCAGAACGAAAAATAAGTTTTATATAAGTGAAAAAAATATTGTTTTAACCAAAATAAATGATATCTTTGGAAAAAATCCAAAGATATGCTGGTAAAAACATATGGCAGCACTGTTCAGGGGGTGAATGCAACCATTGTGACCGTAGAGATATCTGTGGCTGCGGGTGTTAACTTTTTCATTGTTGGGTTGCCTGACAATGCGGTAAAGGAGAGCCATCACCGTATTGAGGCGGCTTTAAAGCACCATGGATATAAGATCCCCGGCAAGCGTATTGTGGTCAACATGGCACCGGCCAATATACGCAAGGAAGGTTCGGCCTATGATTTGACCATTGCCGTGGGCATCCTCGCGGCCACCGGGCAGATGGAGGGTGGAAATGCAGGCCGGTTCATGATCATGGGGGAAGTGTCGCTTGATGGTGGTTTGCAGGCTATAAGAGGGGCTCTGCCTATTGCCATCAGGGCCAGGGAGGCAGGGTTTGAAGGGTTTATCCTTCCCAGGGTCAATGCCAGGGAGGCGGCGGTGGTGGATAAGCTGAAGGTTTATGGCGTTGACAATATCAGGCAGGTCATCGATTTTTTCAATGGCAAGACAGAACTGACCCCTGTAAGCGTCGATACCCAGGCGGTGTTTCTCTCACAGACGGAGGATTTTGCATTTGACTTTTCCGAGGTCAGGGGACAGGACAACATCAAACGTGCTTTCGAAGTGTCAGCTGCCGGCGGGCATAACGTGCTTCTCATTGGTCCGCCGGGATCGGGAAAGACCATGCTGGCCAAAAGGCTGCCCGGGATACTGCCCCCGCCCACCTTGCAGGAAGCCCTGGAAACAACAAAGATACACAGTGTTGCTGGCAAACTTGAAAACCATACTTCCCTCCTGGCGGTGCGCCCTTTCCGGAGCCCGCACCATACCGTCAGCGATGTTGCTCTCGTAGGGGGCGGATCCTATCCTCAGCCAGGTGAAATATCCCTGGCACATAACGGAGTGCTGTTCCTGGATGAGTTGCCTGAATTTAAACGGACAGTTTTGGAGGTCCTGCGTCAGCCCCTGGAAGACCGCGTCATGACAGTCAATCGCGCACGTTTCTCGGCGGAGTACCCTGCCGGTTTTATGCTGGTGGCTTCAATGAACCCTTGCCCATGCGGCTTTTACAACCATCCCGAGAAAGAATGTTTATGTGCCCCTGGCCTCGTCCAGAAATACCTGAACCGCATCTCAGGGCCGTTGCTTGACAGGATAGACATCCACATCGAGGTTACGCCCGTCCCTTTCAATGAACTGAGCCTCACGAAGCCAACAGAAAAAAGCCGTACGATCCGTGACAGGGTGGTGAAGGCGCGTGCCATACAGGCAGCCCGCTATAAAAACTCGCAGGGGATATATTGCAACGCCCAGATACAGGCAAAACAGATGCATGACGTATGCCGAATCGATTCTGCAGGATCGCTGCTGCTGAAAACAGCCATGGAAAAACTCGATCTTTCCGCACGTGCCTACGACAGGATACTAAAGGTGTCAAGGACCATCGCTGACCTGGGTAACAGTGACCCAATCAAGGCAGAACACCTGGCAGAAGCGATCCATTACCGCAGCCTGGACCGCAGAGACTGGGCAGTGGTCTGATGGGGCGATGTGCTGCCGGTATGGCCGGCATGCAGGTGTAACGAAGGTGGAGCAGAAAGATCCCCATCGCGCAATGCCAAGAACCCAATCCCCCGGAAACTTCAATCAAAACCGTCATGGTTTGCATGGATTTCTTATTTTTGTTAGGAACCATTAAACCATTTGACCCATGAGCAAAGTATTGATTATCGGCGCCGGCGGCGTGGGCAATGTTGTTGCCCGCAAATGTGCACGTGTTCCTGAGGTTTTTTCTGAACTCATGCTTGCCAGCCGGACCCTGGAAAAGTGTGAGCAGATTGCCCGTGCTGTGGGTGGCGACCGCATCGCGACCGCACAGGTCGATGCTGACAATGTGCCTGAGCTGGTGAACCTGATCAACAAATTCAAGCCGGACATGGTGGTGAATGTGGCCCTCCCATACCAGGACCTCACCATCATGGATGCCTGCCTGGAGACAAGGACGCATTACCTCGATACCGCCAACTATGAACCACGCGACGTGGCCAAGTTTGAGTACAGCTGGCAATGGGCCTATCACGACAGGTACAGGGATGCAGGCATCATGGCGGTGCTGGGGTGCGGCTTCGACCCTGGCGTGACAGGTGTTTTTACCGCTTACGCGGCAAAGCATTATTTTGATGAGATGCATACGCTGGATATTGTCGACTGCAATGCCGGTGACCATGGCAAGGCCTTTGCGACAAACTTCAATCCGGAGATCAACATCCGTGAGATCACCCAGAATGGCCGGTACTGGGAAGATGGCGAATGGGTGGAAACAAAACCCCTGGAGATACACAGGCCCATTGAGTATCCTGGTATAGGCGAGCGGGAATCGTACCTGTTGTACCATGAAGAGCTGGAGTCGCTGGTGAAGAATTTCCCCGGCCTGAAGCGTGCCCGGTTCTGGATGACCTTCGGACAGCAATACATCACTTTCCTCAACGTGCTGCAGGAAGTGGGCATGACAAGCATCAAGCCCATCAATTTCAAAGGCGTGGACATTGTCCCACTGGAATTCCTGAAGGCGGTATTGCCTGAGCCCTCATCGCTGGGAGAAGGGTACAAGGGTCAGACTTCCATTGGATGCCAGATCCGGGGAGTCAAGGATGGCAAGGAACGCACCTATTATATTTGGAACAACTGCGATCACGCTGAGGCTTACCGCGATGTAGAAGCACAGGCCGTCAGCTATACCACCGGTGTGCCTGCCATGATAGGCGCAATGATGGCCCTGACAGGCAAGTGGGCGGGCAAAGGCGTTTTCAATGTCGAGGAGTTCGACCCGGACCCGTTTATGGAGAAGCTTCCAAGGCACGGCCTACCCTGGCATGAGCGGGTGGATGAGCCGCTTCCGGCAGAGCGTGAATAGGGGGTGATAACGAAGAATGACTTTTGGCTCCTGGCTGCTGGCCAGTGCCATCAACCCTGATCTGTGAAACATGATAGAAAACTTTGAAAGTATTCCATCACCATGCTTTGTGCTGGAGGAGGAGTTGCTTGACATCAACCTGCAGATCCTTGACCTGGTGCAGAAAGAGGCAGGTGTCGATATCATATGCGCCCTTAAGGGGTACGCCATGTGGAGCACCTTCCCCCGGATCGGGCAAACCCTTTCCGGGGCCGCTGCCAGCTCACTGCATGAAGCAAGGCTGATATACGAAGAGATGGGTTGTGAGGCCCATACCTATGCCCCGGTGTTCTACGAGAATGAGATGGATGAGGTGCTGCACTACAGCAGTCACATAACCTTCAACTCCTTGTCGCAGTATCGTCGCTTTATCGACCGGGTGAAAGCCTTCAAAAAACCGGTGTCGGTCGGGTTGCGCATCAATCCGGAATACTCTGAAGTGGGAACGGACCTTTACAATCCGGCCATGCCAGGCTCACGGCTTGGCATAACACGCGACCAGCTCGCTGATACATTGCCTGCGAATGTCGACGGCCTGCACTTTCATGTGCTGTGTGAGAACGACAGCTTCGTGCTGGAACGTACGCTGGAACGGGTGGAAGCATCTTTTGGGCCGCTCATCCGACAGTGCCAGTGGTTCAATATGGGCGGGGGCCACCACATCACCCGTAAGGACTATGATGTGAAGCATCTTGTGGGACTGCTGCAGGCATTCAAAAAGCGTTATCCCAACCTGAAAAGGTTGATCCTGGAGCCGGGAGAGGCCATCGGATGGCAGACAGGATACCTTGTATCGACCGTTCAGGATATCGTCCATAACAAAACCACCCGTATCGCGATGCTGGATGTGAGTTTCTCGGCCCATATGCCCGACTGTCTGGAGATGCCCTACAAGCCGCGCATCCTCAACGCCACCGATGCCCGGGAAGGCAAGCATGTGTATCGTATGGGAGGAACTACCTGCCTGGCCGGCGACTATATGGGCATGGGCGACTACCGCTTTGAAAAAGAATTAAAAATTGGCGACAAGGTCATCTTTGATGATATGATCCATTACACCATGGTGAAGACCACCTTCTTCAATGGTGTAAGACATCCTTCTATCGGCATCTTGCGCAAAGACGGCAGCTTTGAACTGCTCCGGACATTCGGGTATGAGGACTATAAAGGAAAGCTTTCGTGACCATCAACGTTTGGCCACGAGCTGCAACCATGCCATGGCAGGATCTGCACACCAATCAAGGTACGGCGCAGACACATAGATGCGAAAACGGCCTGTCGCCGGCTACTGTTCCAGGTAATGTGTTTCCTGCCCTTTTTTCTCGTTGTGCCGGTTTTTTCGGCCACGGAAGTATGCCCATAACCATCCGCTGAAAAAACCCAGCAGAAAGATCACCAGGAAAACAAGGAACCCATAGCCCTCCAGGCGTAATCCAAGAAAGTTAAACTTTACCGGTCCCCAGTTTTGAATGATGAAAATCAATACTACCAGGGCGATCAGTCCGTTGATCACCCAAAACAAAATGCTGTTCTTTTTCTGTTCCATAGCTTGGCGTTTTTTTCCATCTCACCAAAAATACGTAATTTTAAACATTATTTCGTGATTGCGCTGATACGGGAAGATCTCCCCTGTAGGTTGAAGGGCCGGCAGGACATTCTGGTTGGCTGCCCGGCAAGGTGTGATCATTTGAAGCCCCAAAGGCCTGGAAGGCTTTAGGCTGTTGGCTTTTGGCTCAAAGAGCCAGTCAATATCCAACAAATGAACAAATCATTGAATTTTTAATCAGAAACAAAATAAGTCACAGATGAAATTGTTTGGTTTTTTAATCTCTGTATTGATTGCTGTTTTTTGCCTGCCGGTCTATGGACAGGAGGTCTTTGATTTTTCTGAAGAGGTGGTCATTGGCCGTCTTAAAGAGGACGTGTACACCCTTGCCTCCGAGGAGATGGAGGGTCGTGAGGCAGGTACTGAAGGGGAGCGGAAAGCAGCGGCGTATCTGAAAATGCGCATGCAGGAGGCCGGTTTGGAACCCTTATTTGAGGGCTCCTATTATCAGGAGTTCCCCTTTCTTGGCGAATGGATCTGGGGTGATGATAATTATTTTACATACATGGGGCACACCCTGGAGCATGGCGTGGATTACTATGCCCTGCCCGGCTCAGTGAGCGGAAAGTTCTCGGCCCCTTTTGTACATGTTGGTTTTGGCCTCTCAGGCCTGGAAGAGGTGGAAGGTTTTGAGGATCACTGCGATTATGTTCTTCATGGCGACCGCCTGGAAGGAAAATTTTTTGTGATGGAGTTTTTCATGCCGGAAGCACTGGATACCCTGGAAGACAGGCGTATTTACCAGCTTCTGTTTCAAAAGGTCAATACGGCACAGGAAAAAGGTGCTGCGGGGATCCTTTTTGTGAACACCAGGTCTGAAAGGGATGATCCGCCTGTCAACATCCGCCTGTCAAGACGGGCCTTCGACATCCCCCTGTTGTTTGCCGAAGATCACGTGCTGAAGTACCTGATGACCGATCAGTCGGGCAGGATAGATGTGGAGGTTGACATCTTCAGGGAAGAACATACCGGCATCAATGTGGCCGGATACATTGACAATGGCGCGGAAACGACGGTGGTTATCGGAGGCCATTACGACCATGTGGGCTATGGTGGCCGGGGTTCGATGAGTCCCGGAGTACGTGCCGTTCACCCTGGTGCCGACGATAATGCCAGCGGGACAGCAGGTGTGCTCGAGGCGGCAAGGTATATATCCAGCTCCACGCTGAATGGGCATAACTACCTTTTCATCGCTTTTTCGGCAGAGGAGAAGGGCCTCGTTGGCAGTCGTTATTTTACCAACAGCGAGGCCTACGACATAGACAGGATAAACTACATGTTCAACCTTGACATGATAGGACGGATGGAGGACAACACCCTTACGATGATCGGAACGGGGTCGTCTCCTGCGTGGGATGCGCTGATCGACAGCCATACCCCACAACATTTCAACGTTCGCAAAAACCCTGCCGGCCGTGGCGGGTCAGACCACACTTCTTTCTATGTCAAGGACATCCCTGTGCTCTTCTTTTTTACCGGGGTGCATGAGGACTATCACCGGCCCGGCGACACAGCCGATAAGATCAACTACGACGGGGCTTATGAGATCACTGGTTTTGCCCTCGACATGATAAGGTCACTGGATGATACGGATAGGCTTGCTTTTTCCAGTGCCGATCAGCCTGGTCCCGGGCGCACCCGCGAAGGGATGGTGACCCTGGGGTTGATGCCTGATCATGGTTTTGATGGTGAAGGGTTGCGGGTGTTGTCTGTTACCGACGACCAGCCGGCGCACAAAGCGGGGATGGAAAACGGGGATGTGATCATACGCATCAACGACATGCCGGTGATGGAGATACATTCCTATATGGAGGCCCTGGGGAGCCTTTCTCCCGGTGAAACCGTCAGCGTGGTGGTGGTCAGGGAGGATGAAGAACATACACTCGATGTCCGGCTCTGAACATTTTCGGGGGAGGCAAGGAAGCAAAAGAGATACGAAAGGGGCAGGGGATGAAAGGATGAGCAAAATGGGGCGACCTGGGATGGTGAGGTGCTGCAGGGACTGGAAGGATCACAAAACGGACAGACGTCAGGAGCAAAGAAACAAACAGAGTGTCTAAAACAACCGGAACCATGCGAAAAGTACAGGTGGCAGTCATCGGGTCAGGCAGTTGGGCCACAGCGATCGTCAAGATCCTTCTCAACAATGTTGAGAAGGTGCACTGGTGGGTGCGTGAGAAGGAAATCGCAAGCCACCTGATGCAGTATGGTCATAACCCACACTACCTGAGTTCAGTTACCTTTGATGTACAACGTTTGAACGTTTCCCATGAATTAAACCGGGTATTAAAACAAGCGGACATCCCCGTGTTTTGTATCCCTGCTGCCTTTTTGCACCTCTCTTTGGAAGGATTGCACGCTTCACTGTTGCGCGGCAAACCGGTGGTCAGCGCCATCAAAGGCATCATCCCGGAGTACAACGACATCATGGCCGATTACTTTTATAAGCGTTTTGGCATCCCGTATGAACAATTTGTGGTGGTGAGCGGCCCCAGTCACGCTGAAGAGGTGGCCCAGGAAAAGCTGGCATACCTTACGGTAGCCTCGGCGAACCGTGTCAATGCTGCTGCAGTATCAGGATTGTTTGCGTGCCGGTACATCAAGACCAGCCTTTCAGACGACATTTTCGGGACCGAATATGCCCCGGTGTTGAAAAATATCATTGCCATTGCCAGCGGCATATGCAGCGGACTGGGTTACGGCGACAACTTCCAGGCGGTCCTGATAAGCAATGCCATCCAGGAGATCCGCCGCTTTATGGATGCTGTCAAGCCGGGACTGCGCGATATCGACAGATCGGTTTATCTTGGCGACCTGCTGGTGACCTGTTACAGCCAGTTCAGCCGCAACAGGCGCTACGGACAGATGATCGCCAGAGGGTATAGTCCGGGGTATATCCAGATGGAGATGAACATGGTTGCAGAAGGTTATTATGCTGCCAAATGCATCAAAGAGATGAACACGGATTACGGCGTGGAGATGCCCATTGTGGATGCTGTGTACAACATCCTGTACAACAGAGCGGAGCCTGCTGTCGAGGTGAAAGCCCTCGAAGACCTTCTTTTCTGATTGTAAACTGTTGTTGATCCTCCTGGCTTATTTTGGTACCGGAGCCCGGGCATCCTGTCACTGTGACACCTCCCGCTACCGGAATTCCATCGTCGTCCTGGTGGTGATCTTTTCGCAGTAATGGCATTTCAGACGGGTGTCTTCCTTGTCTACCACGGTGAATATGGCCGCCACCTCTTCCATGTTTGTGACGCAGTTGGGGTTGAAGCATTTCACGATCCCTTTGATGCGATCCGGGGTTTCGACGATGGTTTTGCTCTGCACCTGGTAGCCACGTATCTCGATAATGGAGGCATGGGGCGCTACCAGGGCGATCTTGTTGAGCTCTTCGGGCGCAAAGAATTTGTTGCTCACTTTGATAATGCCTTTGGTGCCGTATTTTTTGCTTTCCAGGTTGGTGGCAAAGAGCACCATGTTGTCGAAAACCTCCAGCTTTAATATTCTGATCACCTGAAAAACAGCATTGGAGGGGATATGGTCGATCACTGTGCCGTCTTCGATGGCCGACACTTTGAGCTCTCTTATTTTTTTATGGTTCATGGCTTGTGATGGATTTCTCAGTGAAACATGCAGATGTTTTATTTAATACCCAGAATTGAGGTTATCAGTGCCTGGCGTACAAACACCCCGTTCAGGGCCTGTTCAAAATAATAGGCTTTGGCACTTTTGTCCACGTTGATGTTGATCTCCTTAACCCTTGGCAACGGGTGGAGCACCCTGAAGTTTTCTTTGGTATCGGCGATCATATCCTGATGCAGGTTGAAGGCATTTTTGATCCGTTCGTATTCCAGGGGGTCGCTGAAACGTTCTTGCTGAATACGGGTCATGTAGAGGATGTCGGTTCGGGGCAACACCTCATCCATCTCGGTGTACTGATGGTAGGCCAGGTTCTTTTCCTTGATATGCATTTTTACCGAGCTGGGCAGTTTTAATTCGGGAGGTGATACCAGGTGGAAGGTGGTATTGAAGTTACACAGGGCGATCACCAGCGAGTGTATGGTCCGTCCATATTTCAGGTCGCCGACCATGGCGATGTGCAGGTTGTCGAGTGTGCCTTGCGTTTTGAGGATGCTGTAGAGGTCGAGCAAGGTTTGCGTGGGATGCTGGTTGGCCCCGTCGCCGGCGTTGATGATGGGCACGGGCGAAATTTCCGATGCAAAACGGGCGCTTCCTTCGATGGGGTTGCGCATTACGATGAGGTCGGAATAGTTGGCGACGGTAAGGATGGTATCGCGCAGCGACTCTCCTTTTTTGACGCTCGTGTTGGTAGCTTCGGAGAATCCAACAATTTTTCCTCCAAGCCTGTTGACGGCGCTTTCGAAACTCAGTCGGGTACGGGTGGAGGGTTCAAAAAACAAGGAAGCTACCACATGGTGTTGCATGATGTTTTGAACGGGATTTTTTTCAAACTCCTTTGCCAGATCAAGGATGCGGATATGCTCCTCCTTGGTGTAGTCATTGATGGATACCAGGCTTTTGTTCTTCATCTGTTTTGTGTTTTTTTATTTGCAACGGTTCATGACATGTGCGGACAAAAAAAAGGGGCTTAAAAAAGCCCCATAAATAATCATTTACATCCGCAGTCGCTGCGGATCAGGTTTTTGCTTTTCAGGAAGTCGCATACCAGTTCGCAGAAACGGGGATGTCCGATCTCCTGTAGTTCATACCCCACTTTCACGATGGGTTTATTGATGTTGATCACCCTGGAAAGGTCGATGGGCGTGGCAATAATGACGGTGTCGCAATCGGCATTGTTTATGGTTGTTTCCAAATCTTTAATTTGCTGTGCGCCGTATCCCATGGCCGGGAGCAGGGTCCCGATATCGGGATAAATCGCAAAGGTTTCCAGCAGGCGGCCGACGGCATAGGGGCGTGGATCAACGAGTTCAGCGGCGCCATATTTCTGAGCGGCGACGGTGCCAGCTCCAATTTTCATGTGGCCATGTGTTAGGGTAGGCCCGTCTTCCACTACCAGAACTTTCTTGTCTTTGATCAACTCAGGCTTGTCAACGGATAGCGGTGAGGCACCATCAATCACTTTGGCTTCTGGGTTGACCAGGGCAATGCTGTCCCTGACGGTCTGAATGCCTTCAGGTCCTGCGCTGTCCATCTTATTGATCACGACGATATCGGCCAGGCGGAGGGTTGTTTCACCGGGATAGTAGTTGAGTTCATGTCCCGGACGGTGCGGATCTACAACCGTCACCATCAAGTCGGGCTTAATGAACGGAAAATCGTTGTTACCACCGTCCCACAGGATGACGTCGGCCTCTTTTTCTGCTTCCCGGAGGATGGCTTCATAATCGACACCGGAATAGATCACATTGCCGCGAACCACATGGGGTTCGTATTCTTCCATTTCTTCGATGGTACAGTTGTGTTTCTTCAGGTCGTCGATGGTGGCAAACCGTTGTACCTTTTGGGCCACAAGGTCGCCGTAGGGCATGGGATGGCGAATGGCGACCACCTTCATCCTGTGTTCCATCAATGCTTCAATAATGCGACGTGAGGTTTGGCTCTTTCCGCAACCGGTGCGCACCGCACCAACAGCGATCACCGGTTTGGTGCTTTTGATCATGGTCTCTTTGGGACCGATCAACAGAAAGTCTGCGCCGGCGGCATTGACTTCGGCACATATGGACATCACTTCTCCGTAGGAAATGTCACTGTAGGAAAAAGCACAGACATCCACATTCAGTTCTGCAACAAGTTTTGACAGCTCTCCCTGTGCATATATAGGGATCCCTTCAGGATAAAGGGCACCGGCCAACTCAGTCGGATATTTGCGCCCGTCAATATCGGGGATCTGGGCCGCTGTGAAGGCCACCACATTGTAATTCTCATTGTTGCGGTAATAGGTATTGAAGTTGTGAAAATCCCTGCCTGCCGCACCAATAATGATCACGTTCTTTCGGTTCTCTTGCATATATATGGGGTTTATGGTTTGATGATAAATGAATAGCAAAACAATATGGCTTTACAAATATACATGATTTTTTTTCATTCGAAATTACACACAGACGAATGAAAAAAGATCATGTGAAAGCGAAGCGGTTCCTCCTGTACACCAGCATTTTGTATATTGTTTTTTTACAAAAT
>SLCY01000038.1 GCA_007125585.1 Bacteroidales bacterium | reverse complement strand
TCCGGAAGGGCAGTACCTCAAAGGATTGGTGCTGGTGGTGGATTAACAGTCAGACCAAATCTTAACCTCAACCTCAACCTCAACCTCAACCTCAACCTCAACCTCAACCTCAACCTCAACCTCAACCTCAACCTTAACCCTGAAACAGGTTTTGCAGGCCGACAACACATACAAAAGCATATGGCGGATCTCCTACCCCATCATCATCGGACTGATGGCTCAGAACCTTATGGTGGTGATCGATACAGCTTTTTTGGGGCGGCTGGGGGAGGTCACCCTCGGCGCTGCGGCCATCGGTGGCATTTTCTACCTTTGCCTGGTAATGCTTGGTGCCGGCTTTGCCGTCGGTTTACAGATCGTGATCGGCCGGCGCAACGGTGAAGGCAGATACCGACAGATCGGAAGCGTATTCGATCATGCTTTGTATTTCATGGTCGCCCTGGCCATCCTTTTGTTCCTGTTTCTTACCTTCATCGCCCCGGTTTTCCTTTCCTGGTTCCTTCGATCGGAGCTTATTTTGGCCGAGAGCCTGACATACCTTGACTTCCGGCGTTTCGGGTTTCTGTTTGGCTTCATGGTGCTTACCTTTAACAGCTTCTATATCGGGATCACCCGTACCAGGTTACTGATCGCCAGCACGTCTCTCATGGCCACCATCAACATCCTGCTCGATTACAGCCTGATCTTCGGTCATTTCGGAATGCCGGCAATGGGTATAGCGGGGGCCGCCACAGCCACCAACATCGCCGAGGTGATGACTTTTTTGTTTTTCCTGCTGTGGTCCCTCAGGAACAAAACATTGCCCAACTACCGCTTGTTCCGCTTCCACCGTCCCAACTGGATGCAATACAAGCCACTGTTCAGGGTCGCCATACCCGTAATGTTCCAGTACTTCCTCTCTTTCGCCGCCTGGTTTGTGTTCTTCATGGTGATCGAACAGATCGGCGAAACGGCCCTGGCTGCCTCCAACATCACCCGCAGCTTCTATATGCTGCTGATGATCCCGGTATGGGGCCTTTGTTCAGCCACCAATACACTGGTGAGCAACATCATCGGCCAGGGCCGCAGCCATGAGGTCATCCCACTGATCAAGAAGGTGCTGCTGACCGGCATGCTCTCCACCCTGGTCATCATCCAGTTAACCCTTTTTATCCCCGGCCGGATCGCCGGATTATTTACAAACGAACCTCATCTGATCGATGCCACCATCCCCTTGCTGCACGTAATATCCCTTGCCCTCTTCGCCTTTGCCTTCGGCATGATACTCTTCAGCGGCCTTAGCGGTACCGGCAAGACCCTCGTGGCCCTCATCATCGAGATACTCTCCATCACCTTTTACCTGGTGTCCGCCTTTTTGATGGTGTTCTTTTTTGATGCCACCGCCCCAATGGTGTGGTTCGTGGAAGTGATCTATTTCAGCATCATGGGACTGGTTTCGCTGGCCTATCTCAGAACAGGCAAGTGGAAAGTCTTTAAGATATAGCTTCCCGGCAACACACCATCCGCGTTTATGGCATTTGCTCGTACAGCATATGCAAAAACGTAATGGACCGGGCCACTCATATCTAAATCGCGGATATTTAACTTACCCGGAGGGTGGCGAGCTCAATCTTACCGCTTTAATCAATCATTGCAAGATTAATTTTTTTCATGTGTCTGTGTGTAATTTCACATGAAAAAAATTCATGTATATTTCTCCTGTAAAAAAACACCACCATTTTGTAAAAAATAATATACAAAATGCTGGTGTACAGGAGGAACCGCTTCGCTTTCACATGATCTTTTTTCATTCGTCTGTGTGTAATTTCGAATGAAAAAAATTCATGTATATTTGTACGATAGTAATCTCCATGGTTAAGCATATACTGTTACTGACATGCGCAAGGTTTTTCTGATTGCAATTCACTTCATTTTACTGTTTCTGTTTTTTTTGATCTCTCCCTCCGGTGTGCACCCTTCCGGCGGCGACGGGAACTTACACCAGGGGAACCCCCATTACTCCTCACCCTGGGTTGATTCGGTATTTGCATCGCTCAGTATGGAAGAGCGCATTGCCCAGCTATTGATGGTACGTGTCCATACCGGCCGCGATGATCATTACTACGACAGCATCGTGCACAAAGTAAAAGATTACAATATTGGTGGTGCCGCTTTTTTCAGTGGCAGCCCCTGGCAGCAAGTGCTGCTTACCAATCGCATGCAGAGTCAGGCGAAGACCCCTTTGCTGGTTGCCATGGATGCTGAATGGGGGCCGGCGATGCGCCTTGACAGCCTTGTGCCTTTTCCACGGCAGATGGCATTGGGGGCCATTGAAGATGACCAGCTGATCTATCAGATGGGGATGGAGGTCGGCAGGCAGCTAAAACGCCTGGGCGTACACATCAACTTTGCCCCTGTGGTGGACGTGAACAACAACCCCGACAACCCTGTGATCAATAAAAGGGCTTTTGGAGAAAACCAATATGCCGTTTCCGCCAAGGGGCTGGCCTATATGCATGGACTGCAAGACGCCGGCATTTTTGCCTGCGCAAAGCACTTTCCCGGCCACGGTGACACCGATGCCGACTCCCACCATACCCTGCCACTGCTCAGTCAATCTTTCGAGGAATTGGATTCCGTGCACTTATACCCTTTCCGGCAATTGATAGACCAGGGCCTGCACACTGTCATGGTTGCCCATCTGGAGATGCCCTCGCTGGAGCCGGAGCCGGCGCTTGCATCTACCCTGTCGTACAACATAGTGACCAAGCTGCTGCAGATCGAGATGGGTTTTCAGGGACTCGTGATCACCGATGCACTCGACATGCGCGGCGTAAGTGATTTTTTTGATTCCGGGGAGCTGGAACTGCGCGCCCTGATGGCCGGCAATGACATCCTGCTGCTTCCGGAAGACGTGCCTGCCGCCATCAATGCCATCAAAGAGGCAATAATTGACGGAACGATATCCGAAGAACTGGTCAACAACAAATGCAGGAAAATATTGTATTACAAGGAAAAGGCAGGACTCTTCAACTTCCGTTACACCCCGTTGGAAAACCTTACGGAAGAGCTGAACAGCACCGGTGCCAAAATTCTTAACAAAGCCATGGTGGCGTCTTCATTAACACTGGTGTCGAACGAAAAAAACCTGGTGCCCCTGACCGGTTTGTCGCATCGCCGTATTGCCGCTCTTTCCATCGGTGAATATCCGGGAAACACATTCCATAAAATGCTTGGCAATTACTCACCGGTATCCACCTATGGGATCGACAAATATCATACCCCTGAACGCGCCACCCAGATCAAACGAAAGCTGAAAGCCTACGACCTGGTGATCATATCCATTCATGACAACAACTTTGATGTAACAAAAGACTACGGGATCAATGGCAAAACGATTGGGCTTATCAATACCATAGCAAAAGACCAGGATGTCATCCTTAGTTTGTTCGCCAATCCCTACAGCCTTAATTTTTTTGGTGATGGGATTCTGGATGCAGAGGCGGTGCTGGTCACTTACCAGGAGGGGCGGGTCTATGAAGAAGCGGCTGCACAAGCAATATTTGGGGGCCTTCAGACCAGGGGTAGGCTGCCTGTCACTGCCGGCAAACATTTTCCGGCAGGCCATGGCATTGTCACCCCGGAGCCAGCCAGGATACGATTCGGCATGGCCGAAGAAGCGGGGATCCGTTCAGGGTTACTGGCAGCCATTGACAGCATTGCAGAACAGGGGATACGAAAGAACGCCTATCCGGGATGCCAGATCGCGATCATCAAAGATGGCATCATGATATACAACAAAGCCTTCGGTCACCATACCTGCGACAGCCTTTATCGTGTAACGGCTGCCGATATTTACGACCTGGCATCGATCACCAAGATCGCAGCCACCACAGCCTCCATAATGCGTCTGTACGATAAAGGCCTGCTGGAGATGGACCAATCGCTGTCAGCATACCTGCCCTGGCTGGAAGGGACAAACAAGGAAGCGATCACCCTCAGAGAATTGATGGCTCACCAGGGAAGGCTCGCTCCCTGGATCCCCTTTTATCTGGAAACCATGGAAAATGGGGAGTACCTGGATGGCATTTATAACAGCATACCCACAAAGGAGTTCCCCGTCAGGGTGGCCAAAGATCTCTTTCTGGGCAAGCATTACCGCGACACCATCTTTGACCGGATCACAGCGTCTGATTTACTTGAAAACAACGAATACGTGTATAGCGACCTGGGGTTTATCCTGCTGGCAGAGATCATAGAAGAGGTCGCAGGCCAGCGCATTGACCTTTTTGCTGATAACTTCCTTTACCGGCCCATGGGCTTATCCACGACGGGGTTCACGCCTGCTGACCGGTTCGACCCGGGACGAATCATCCCCGCCATGAACGATACATTATGGCGACGACAGGTGGTGCACGGACATGTACATGATCAGACGGCGGCAATGCTGGGAGGCGTCAGCGGACATGCAGGCCTTTTCTCGAATGCCGCCGATCTGGCCGTGCTGATGCATGTTTTTCTGAATGAGGGCCGTTATGGCGGCCAGCAGTTTTTCGATCAAAACACCATCAACGAGTTTACAAGGTTGCAGTTCCCGGACAACGATAATCGCCGTGGGCTGGGGTTCGACAAGCCTCTGCCTGACAAGACTGAAAACGGCCCCTCTGCCATAAGCGCTTCACACCTGAGCTTTGGTCACAGCGGATTTACCGGTACCCTTGCATGGGCCGACCCGGTAGAGAACCTCGTATATGTCTTCCTGTCAAACCGCACTTATCCCGATCAGGATAACAATAAGCTGATAGAGATGAATATCCGCACAGAGATCCACCAGGCCATTTACGATGCCATATACTATTCCACAACACTCGAGCATTTTACCACATCCACGATGCTAAATCAATGAAGATATGAACAGAAAAAATATCCTCTTCTGGATCATTGCCATAGTGATTACCTTGTCCAGCGCCATCTATCAGCGAATGACAGGGCCAACGCACCCCTATCGGGGGAGTACCGAGATTGCAGGTGAAGAGATCCGGTACCGTCTCATCAGGTCCTTTCCAAGGCCTGCCGATGCACCGGCAAAATTGAAAGTTGAAGACAGGGAGGTCACCGGCTTTTTCCGTTACAAGCGCCATCCAAGCAATGATGAATGGCAAATCAAACTCCTTGTACGTGAAGACGAACACCTTGTGGCTTATATCCCTCAGCAGCCGGCTGCCGGGAAGGTGATGTACCAGTTATTCCTTGAAAAAGGAGATGAACAGGTCAAATTGCCGGAAGAACCCATCATCATCCGTTTTCGCGACGACGTGCCGGCCTGGGCACTGTTGCCCCATGTAATACTTATGTTCGCGGCCATGTTGTTCAGCACCAGGGCCGGCCTTGCCGCGCTCTACAAACAAAAGACATATCGCCTGACATTGTGGACCATTGTCACCTTCATCACGGGCGGACTGATATTCGGGCCTGTTGTACAGAAATATGCCTTCGGCGATTACTGGACAGGCTGGCCCTTTGGCACCGATCTTACAGATAATAAGACCGCCTTCGCATTGATCTTTTGGGTGATCGCCTTCGTCAAATCAAGGCAGAACCCACACCACCGGACCTGGGTGCTGGTGGCCTCCATCATACTCCTGCTGATCTATCTCATCCCCCATAGCCTGTTTGGCTCAGAGATTGACTGGACAAAAGAAAACATGCAATGACCTGCCTGCCCAAGGCTATAGGCGATATCGGTTTTTTTCTTCAATAATACACCGAAAAAGCAAGCAAAAGATGTAAATTTGCAGGTCGTATTGACGATGTTGGCACAAAACCAGCCGTCGTCTATGCTTCATTACACGAATTTATCAAACCTACCGTTTATTATATTATGAGTAAAGTCATTGCCATAGCGAATCAAAAAGGGGGTGTCGGAAAGACCACCACCGCCATCAATTTATCTGCCAGCCTGGCTGTGTTGGAATACAAAACTCTGCTGATAGATGCTGACCCACAGTCCAATGCCACCTCCGGTGTGGGTGTGGACCCCAAACACGTTAAAACCAGTATTTATGAGTGTATCATCGATGATGTGGCACCTCAGGATATTGTCATTGAAACCAATACCCCCAACCTTCACCTCATCCCTGCCCACATCGATCTTGTGGGGGCCGAGATTGAAATGATCAATTTGCCCAACAGGGAGAAGATGATGCGTAAGGTGATTGACAAGATCAGGCAGGACTATGATTTCGTGCTCGTTGACTGTTCGCCATCCCTGGGGTTGGTCACGGTGAACGCACTCACTGCAGCCGACAGTGTGATCGTTCCCGTCCAGTGCGAGTATTTTGCCCTTGAAGGCCTGGGCAAGCTGCTGAATACCATCAAGATCGTGCAGACACGCCTGAATACCGACCTGGAGATCGAAGGCATCCTGCTGACCATGTACGATTCCAGGTTAAGGCTTGCCAACCAGGTGGTGGAAGAAGTGAGGATGCATTTCCGGGATCTGGTTTTTGACACCATCATATACCGTAACATCAAGCTGGGAGAAGCGCCCAGCTTCGGCGAGACCATCATCATGCATGATGCACAGAGCAGGGGGTCATTGAACCACCTGAACCTGGCCCGTGAAATATTGCAAAAAAGCGGCATGACAAAAATCAAAGAAGAAGACAAAAAAATCAAGGTATGAATGCCAAAAAACGTGCATTGGGCAGAGGACTGGGCGCACTGCTTGATAATTCAGGCTATGAAGCACAACCCACCTACGATGTTGAAAAAGACCTGTTGCCTGTAGGCACCATCGGGAAAGTTCCCATCGACATCATTGAGGTAAACCCTTATCAACCCAGGACCGATTTTGACGATGAAGCCCTGAAGGATCTTGCGGCATCCATCAAAGAACAAGGGGTCATACAGCCTGTCACCTTGCGGAAGCTGGAAGAGAACAAACTGCAACTGATCTCTGGTGAACGAAGGCTTATAGCCGCCAGGATGGCGGGTCTTCATGATATCCCGGCATATATCGTTACCGCCGACGACCATTCCTTATTGGAAATGGCCATCGTGGAAAACATACAAAGGGAGAACCTGAACCCCATTGAGATCGCCCTGGGGTATAAACAGCTTATAGAGGACTATAAACTTACCCAGGAGATGCTCAGTGAAAGGCTCGGAAAAAACCGGTCATCCATTGCAAATTACCTGCGCCTGCTTAATTTGCCCGGTGAGATACAGATCGGGCTTCGCCGGGAACTGATCTCCATGGGGCATGCCAAGGCCATGCTGGCGGTTGATGACATACCAACACTGCTTGACATTTACCAGGATACCCTGGCACAATCGCTGTCAGTCAGGGAAGTGGAAGAGGTCATCAAAAACATTACCAGCCAGGAAAAACAAAAAAAACATCCAGAAAAAGACAAACCTGCAAGCAAAAATCTGAATACGGCCCAGCAAGCGTTCCAGCTTAAACTGGAACAAATATTGGATGCACCCGTCAAGCTCAAAAACAGCACTGGCGGAAAGGGAACCATCACCATCAGCTTTCATTCAAAAGAAGACTTTGAGAGAATTGCCCGGATTCTTAAAAAATAGCCCACAACAGTTCAAGGTGTCCATATATGAAGCACATAGCAAAACCCCACCAGGCCCCGGGCCGGCAACTGCCATCCTGAGAAGGGCCGCCTTTCTGATGATTTGCTGTTTGTTCATTACCCTGATATCCTCCGGAACAACCGTTGCGCAGGTAAACAGCAATCAGGTCCCGGAGAGTGCCGTCAGGACGGATATGGCAGCACCTTCACCATCGAAAGCCGCCATGTTGTCAGCCACATTTCCCGGACTGGGGCAGATCTACAACGGGAAGTACTGGAAAGTGCCCATCATTTATGCAGGATTCGGGACCCTGGCCTATTTTATTGATTTTAACAATCGTGAGTACAGGGTGTGGCGTGAGGCCTGGATTGCACGAATAGACGGCAACCCCAATACCGTCGATGACTTTCCATTGCACTCCGCCGATGTGCTGGAAAGGGCAATGAACTATTACCGGCGCAACCTGGAGATAACCTACATCCTCACCGTGGCACTCTATCTGCTCAACATATTGGATGCCAGTGTCGATGCCCATCTGATGAATTTCGACGTGGGAGAAGACCTGAGCCTGGGCATGCAGCCCATTGCAGTGCCTTCTATTGCGGATGCAAGCCTGTCAAGACAAAGCGCACAGATCACTTTAAGATTCCGGTTCTAATGATGATGGAAAAAAGATTGAATATCGCCCTTATCGGGTACGGCAAGATGGGCAAAACCATTGAGAAACTGGCTTTGGCCCGTCAACATAAGATCAAGGCAGTCATCGACAGCGAATCCGATTGGAAATCCCGTAAAGAACAACTGGCAGCATGTGATGTTGCCATTGAGTTCACCACTCCGGCAGCAGCGCCAGCAAACATCAGCCGGTGCTTCGACCTGGATGTGCCGGTTGTAACAGGGACCACAGGCTGGCTTAATGAATTGCCCGCCATCGTCAACCTCTGCAGGCAAAAGAAGCGTTGTCTCTTCCACGCATCCAACTTCAGCATCGGGGTGAACTTATTCTTTGAACTGAACCTTCGCCTGGCCACGATGCTGGCTGACATGAAAGGTTATTCACCACGCATCGTGGAAAGCCATCACACACAAAAACTGGATGCTCCCAGCGGCACAGCCATCACACTGGCCAACGACATCATCGCCGCAAGGAAGGATAAAAAAAAATGGGGCAACGCTGACCAGCAACTGCCCGAAGAAATGCTGCCGATCAAATCGTACCGTATAGACAATGTCACCGGCACCCATGTAGTGGCCTACGATTCAGTCCTCGACAGCATCGAGATCAAACATACAGCCCACGATAGAAGCGGATTCGCCGAAGGGGCGATTTTGGCCGCTGAATGGGTACACAACAAGCAGGGAGTGTTTACAATGAGAGAGATGTTAAATATTTAAATCCATTACCATGAGCGTATACATGCTGCTGACCATATTGTTCTTCCTGTCATCCGTGGCCGGATTATGGAAAATATTCATCAAGGCAGGCTACAAAGGTTGGGAGGCTGTTATTCCTTTCTATAATGTTTACATATGGCTGAAGGTCATTGATAAACCCTTGTGGTGGTATCTCTTTATCCTCACCCCGTTTATCAATGTATTTACTGTATTGCTGATGGTGGTGGAGACCCTTAAGTGTTTCCGCAAGGACGGCCTTGGAGAACAGGCTCTTGGCGTGCTGTTTCCCTTTGTATATTTACCATGGCTCGGCTTTTCAAATAAGGAAACATACACGCACCCCTCGAAAATCCCGGCGGTGAAAAAAACGGCGGTACGTGAATGGGCTGATGCCATCATCTTTGCTGTGATCGCAGCCACAATCATCCGCACCTTTATGCTGGAAGCCTATACCATCCCCACCTCCTCCATGGAGAAGTCATTGCTGGTGGGTGACTATCTGTTCGTCAGCAAGCTCAGTTACGGACCGAAGGTTCCCAAGACCCCCATCGCTTTCCCTTTTACGCACCATACCCTTCCATTGACAGACTATACCAGGTCTTACCTAAAGTGGATCCGGCTGCCACATTACCGTTTTCCCGCTTTGCGCGACATCGCCAACAACCATGTGGTTGTTTTCCATTATCCTGAAGGGGATACCGTGGCCCTGCAACTGCAAAATCAAAGTTACTATAGCCTGGTGAGAGAGATGGGGCGCGAAGCGGTATGGCAACATTATGATGTGATCAGCCGCCCGGTGGATAAGCGGGAAAACTACATCAAACGATGTGTGGCCATCCCGGGAGACACTTTCGAGATGCGCAACGGAACAATTTATATCAATGACCAGGTCCTTGATGAACCGGGGGATGTTCAGCACAATTACCACGTTACCACTGAAGACAGGGCAATATCCAGCCGGCTCATCAACAGGTTAAATATCACCGAATGGCGACAGCTGACCCAGAACAGCTACATACTGGCAATGACAGAGACTGCTGCCAACGAGCTCCAAAGGCTCGATTATGTGACAAGAGTGGAAAAAACTATTCGCGCCAAAGGACGGGGCGATCGGCATATTTTCCCACACGACCCGTCCTACCCCTGGAATGAAGACAATTTCGGGCCTTTGTATATCCCGCAAAAAGGTGCCACAATAGGGATCAACACCGACAACATCGTCCTGTATGAACGCATCATCTCAGTATACGAAGGTCATGACCTGCTGATAGAAGGTGACAGGATCTATATCAACGGACAAGAAAGCCATTCATATACTTTTGAGATGGATTATTACTGGATGGTGGGAGACAACCGCCACAACTCTGCCGATTCAAGATCATGGGGCTTCGTTCCGGAAGACCATATCGTGGGCCGGGCCATGTTCGTCTGGCTTTCACTCTCACCCCACAAGGGCTTCCCTGCCAATATTCGCTTTGACAAAAGCCTGCGGGTGATCCGGTAAAAAGGTGGCTAAACCCCGTCAAACAGCCGCTTTTTTGTATCTTGCCATCAATCATCAGCATGCAAAACATAACCCAAGATGCCATACTGGTCGCTACAACTACTTGATGGGTTTTTTATTGTCTTTCACTCCCTGCTCATCCTGTTCATCCTTTTCGGTTGGATGATCCCGCGCCTGCGCATGGTACATCTTGTATGCATTTTACTTACCGGCGGGTCCTGGTTTATCCTTGGACTGTTCTATGGCATTGGTTATTGCCCCCTCACCGACTGGCACTGGCAAGTCCTTCGTAAACTGGGAGAAACCAGCCTCCCCCACGCCTATATCCCATACATAATCAACCGCCTGCTGGGGATATCCCTGACAGCCCGTACGGCAGATGTAATAACCTTACTGGGGTGGCTCGCAGCACTGATCGTGTCTGTTTCCCTCCAAATACGTTTGTTTATCAAGAAACGGGAAAAATAACTGCTGTGGTTGAGAAACCCCGCTTCCCCTCACCTGTGTCTTTACCCATAAACCCGGCCGCGGCGCACCTGCAATGAAAAATGTTGTATCTGACCGGGCCTGTGAAGAAGACAAATCCACATTTGATTGATTTTCCTGTAAAGCATCCGCAAACCCATCATTGAATATGCCTGAGCGGCGAATAAACCCGCATTTGATGGATCTGCGTTAAAAAATCAAGGCCACTTCAGCAGGGGGAGGCCATCTGCAAGCAGGCCACAATGACTGATGATACGTCAAAAAAAAATACAATGGAAAAAACCAGATCAATAAACAAGCAACGGTCGGGTGAAAGACCTTGAGACGTTTTTCATGTGTCTGTGCGTCAATTGAAAATTGTCATGTATCTTTGTTTTTCTAACTAGAAACGACAAAGTAGTTCATTTGGATTCATCTTAATGGTTTAATCCGTGTAAGTTACTTTAGTATGTTTTTTCATTTTAACCCACTGCCTTTGCAATGAAAAATAAATACATCGACCTGATCGAACAAACCTTTGACTTTCCGCAGGAAGAGTTCAAAGTAATTGATAATGAGCTGTATTTCCATGACATATGCATGATGGACCTGGTAAAACAATATGGCACACCGCTAAAGATCAGTTACCTCCCGAAGATCAGCCAGCAGATACAGAAAGCAAAAAGGATGTTCAATGTGGCCATGGCGAGGGTGGATTATAACGGGGAATATCATTATTCCTACTGTACAAAAAGTTCACATTTCATCTTTGTGCTCGAGGAGGCCCTCAAAAATGACATTCATATAGAGACCTCTTCGGCTTTTGATATTTATATCATTGAAGAATTGTTGAACCTGGGTCTGGTCGACAAGTCCAGATATATCGTTTGCAACGGGTTCAAAAGGCCCCTGTATACTGAAAAGATCAGTGACCTGATCAATCATGGGTTTGAGAATACCATCCCTGTGCTGGACAATAAGAACGAGATCAGGATCTATGACCAGTTGATCCGTAAAGACAGGAAATGCAAGCTTGGGATCAGGATTGCCGCCGAAGAAGAGCCCATGTTTGAGTTTTATACTTCGCGACTGGGCATCCGATACCAGGACATTGTCCCTTATTACAAGGCCAACATTCGCAATGACCCGCGCTTTGAGCTGAAGATGCTCCATTTCTTTATCAACACGGGGATCAAGGACAATGCCTACTATTGGAACGAGCTTTCAAAGTGTGTCAACATTTACTGCGAGCTCAAAAAGATATGTCCAGGGCTTGACAGCCTGAACATTGGCGGTGGCTTTCCCGTAAAGAATTCTCTTGGCTTCGATTACGATTTTGAATACATGACGGAAGAGATCATTGCCCAGGTAAAGATGATCTGTGCGCAGAATGATGTGCCCGATCCGGATATCTTTACCGAATTCGGGGCATTTACCGTGGGCGAAAGCGGGGCGGTGCTTTATTCAATACTCGATCAGAAACAGCAGAATGACAGGGAGCGGTGGAATATGATTGACAGCAGCTTCATGACCACCCTGCCCGATATATGGGCCAGCAAGCAGCGCTTCATCTTGCTGGCGCTCAACAACTGGGATAAGGAGTACGAGCGTGTCAACCTGGGAGGGCTGACCTGCGACAGCCAGGATTACTACAATGCCGAGTCACATGCAAATGCCGTCTTCCTCCCAAAAATCAGGGCTGACGACACCCAATACGTCGGCATGTTTCACACGGGTGCCTACCAGGAAACCCTGGGCGGGTTTGGTGGTCTGCAACATTGCCTCATTCCTGCACCTAAATTGGTGATCATTGACAGGGACGATGAAGGGGAATACCACACCAAGCTCTTTGCCAAAGAGCAGAGCTACAAGTCGATGTTGAAAACTTTGGGGTTTTAATGCTGCTTTTTGTTAACTTTGCCTGCCAGGAATCCTCAACACCGTTGAAATGTCCGGAAAGTCCAACACATTCCAGAAGAACACCTACAAGTCGTCAAAAGGCAAGGCCGGACAGGATATTGAAGGTCGTGATTTCAACTGGTCCTCTGTCAGTGACTTTTTCAGGGACAGTCGCCTGAAAAAGGCAACGGGGCTGTTCTTCATCCTGATATCGGTTTTTCTTCTACTGGCTTTTGTGTCCTATCTTTTCAGCTGGAAGGCAGATGATGCCTTGCTCGACGGCAGGACCCTCAACTGGGGATTGCTTACAGATGCCTCTGTCAACGTGGACAATATGATGGGCCGCGCCGGTGCAATCCTGGCGCACCTTTTTATCAAGCAATGGTTTGGGGTGTCTTCCTTTCTTTTTTTATTGATTTTCTTTACCATCGGCGTTCGCCAGTTGTTCGGGTTCCGATTGCTCCCGCTCAGTAAAACCATTGGGTACTCCCTGTTCTTTCTCCTCTGGCTGTCGATCTTTTTTGGCTATGTCATATCCTCGGGTAACCTGCTGATACTGGGCGGTATTTTTGGCTACGAGATCTCTGTTTGGCTGAATGGACTGCTGGGCAGGGTGGGCACAGCTATCTTGTTGTTCTTCTCCATGGGTGCATTTGTCATCATGGTGTTCGATCCAAACTTTCGTGTATTGGGGACCTTCCTGGCCAACCTTTTTGGCGGCATCTCTTCCAAAAAGCCAGCACCAGGCGAACAAACGCCAGAAGAGGATGATCAATGGCCGGAAGGTTCTCAGCAGGAGGACACAGACGATGAAGGTCTGTCGGATGATGAAAGCGCAAACCAGCGCCAAACCATTCCAGAAACGGAAGTGGACCATGGTCATACCGCCGGTGGTGACGACAGGAGCAGCACTGTGGAGCTGGATACAGGCACCGGGGACAACCAGGAGCGCAGGCCCGGGGAAGGTCCTGAATGGGAGATCGAGGTGGCTAGCGGCAAGGTTTCCGGCAGCGACTACCAGGAGATCGATGACCCCTTTCAGAATGACGATGGCAATGTGCCTGACCTTTCTCACCTGGGGGAGTATGATCCCACCCTGGATCTGCCCCATTACAAATTGCCTGACCTGGGCTTACTGGATGACAAAGGGAGCGGCACCATCCATGTCAACAAGCAGGAGCTTGAAGAGAACAAGAACAAGATCATCGAGACCCTGAAAAATTATGCCATCGATATCGACAAGATCAAGGCTACCGTCGGTCCCACCGTAACCCTGTACGAGATAATCCCCGCCCCGGGCATTCGCATCTCAAAGATCAAGAACCTGGAGAACGATATTGCCCTCAGCCTGTCAGCCCTGGGCATCCGCATCATTGCCCCCATCCCCGGCAGGGGTACCATCGGTATCGAAGTGCCAAACAGCAATCCGGAGATCGTTTCCATGAAATCGGTGCTTGGCAGCGACCGGTTCCGTAACTCATCCTTTGAACTGCCCATAGGTTTGGGAAAGACCATCGCCAACGAAACTTACATTGCCGACCTCACCAGGATGCCTCACCTGCTGATGGCAGGCGCCACCGGACAGGGGAAGTCGGTGGGACTGAACGCCATATTGGCTTCGATACTGTTTAAAAAGCATCCTGCATATGTGAAGTTTGTTCTGGTGGATCCCAAGAAGGTAGAGCTCAATATATTTTCGAAAATAGAACGCCATTTCCTTGCCAAGCTGCCCGACGCGGAGGAGGCCATCGTCACGGAGACGAGACAGGTGATCCGGACCATCAATTCCCTTTGTGTGGAGATGGACAACCGTTACGACCTCCTGAAAGATGCCCAGGCTCGCAATGTGAAGGAGTACAACGCCAAGTTCGTGGCCCGCCGCCTGAACCCGAACATGGGGCACCGGTTCCTGCCTTACATCGTGTTGTTTATTGATGAGTTTGCTGACCTGATCATGACTGCCGGCAAAGAGATGGAGCTCCCCATAGCTCGACTTGCTCAGCTGGCAAGGGCTGTGGGGATTCACCTGGTCATCGCCACCCAGCGTCCGTCAGTAAATATCATCACTGGGACCATCAAAGCCAACTTCCCTGCACGTATCGCTTTCAGGGTCACCGCCAAGGTGGATTCACGTACCATCCTTGACAGCGGGGGTGCTGACCAGCTCATCGGCAGGGGCGACATGCTGCTGTCTACCGGAAGTGACCTGCTTCGCCTGCAATGTGCCTTCATCGACACCCCCGAGATAGAACGTATCACCGATTTCATCGGATCACAAAGGGCGTATCCCGATGCGTTCCATCTGCCCGAATATTTCGAAGATGAAGCGTCGGTAACAGAAGCCATGGATCCCACCGAAAGAGATGACCTCTTTGAGGATGCAGCCCGTATCGTGGTCTCAACACAACAAGGATCCACCTCCCTGATACAAAGGAAGCTGAAGCTTGGATACAACAGGGCCGGCAGGATCATCGACCAGCTCGAAGCTGCTGGCATCGTCGGCCCCTTTGAAGGTAGCAAAGCAAGAGAGGTGAAGATAAAGGATGAGGTAAGTTTGGAACAGATTTTGCGTCAGGAAGATTGAAAAGCCTGTATAAACAACCTCTTTAAAGGAAACACTGATGATACTCCTTCTTCAATCCCTTATCATGCTCTTTTTCGCTGCATCTCCCGCATATCAGGATACCAGCCCGCAGAAGGTGTACGAAGAGAAAGCCGAAAAGATCCTCCGGGAAGCCAGCGAAGAGATCAAATCACATGAATCCCTGTATATCCGCTTTGACTTTATTGTTACAAATACAGAGCCGGACCTGCAGGAACAGACGGATGCATGGTTATATACCAAGGGGGATAAATATTTTATGAAGGTTGGATACAATCAGTTCATCTCGGATGGTGTAACAGTATGGTCCTTCCTGGAAGAGGTGAATGAAGTGCATATCAGTATGGCTGAAGATGCCGGCGAAACCATTACCCCAACATCCTTGCTTGAAAATTTTACCGCTGACTTCCGGTCAAAATGGATACGCGAAGAAAGAGACGGTGATAAGAACGTCCATATCATTGACCTTGTTCCCAACGAGCCCCATGCTTTCTTCAAATACCGGGTGGCCATAGATGATTTGAGCAGGCAGATACGCTATACCGAAGCCTACGATCGCCAGGGCGGCACGTACCGATATGAGATCACAGCGTTCGATCCCAACCCCGAGATCCCGGAAAACCAGTTTTTTTTCGACCCGGATCAATATCCCGGCATTGAAGTGGTTGACCTTCGATAAATTATTCCGTCTTTTGGGTCACGACCCCTTCAACGGGCTTCATTACATCCACCACACGGTAGTTTTGTATCCTGTAAACAAAGGTGTTCCGGTTTTCCCATCCATTGTCGTCACCAAAGGACTTTTGAAAAGAAAACGGGCTTTCATGGCCCAGCTGGTTCAACAACGGCATGCACCTTTGAAAATCCCTGCCATATTCGAGCAAGGAGTTGAAAAAGAACCAGGCTGTTTGGCCCCCTATAAAGGCGTCCTGATCAGGTTCGGCCAGAAACCATTCCCTGTACCGAAGCACAAAATCCTGAATGTGGGGTTCAGAATAATCGTAGAAGTGGGGGACAAAATAGTGCACCTTTAGGTTTTGCAGGTAGTCGACTTCAATGTTTGCATAGGTTTGCCAATCAGGTATACCGAAAACAGTGATGTTGTAAAAATGACGCTGTTCGTTCAATTTCCTGAGGTAGTCGGCAAGAAAAGGTTCTCCTCCTATCAGGGTGATGAGTACATTGTTTTTATCCTTTTGTAATTGATTCACCAATCCTTCAAAACCTTCGGTGCGATAGATCACCTCCCTCACATTTTGTGGTTTGGGGAGGGTTTGTCTTTCATGCTCTGCATCAAGGCCGTCAGGAAGCCACCTGTTGGAAGCGGATTCAGGCATGATCAGCACATTGGTTCGCCTGTTACCGACCAGGGTGTTATCAAAATAATACCCGTTTATCCTTGTAAGGTGCAGGCTGTCGTAAAAATGATTGCTGATGGCCACTTCTGTAAGCAAGGTATCATGAAAGGCACTGATGATATCGATGGCCCCCGGCTGATTATCATGCACCAGCAGAATATTTTGTTTTGGATAGTGCCTGGATACGTATCCGGCCAACTCTTTCAGCATAGACTCAAGAGAGGGTGTGGCCTTGAATAAATTTGGGAAGCCTTCCAGCTGTTCCAGGTCCGGCAGCATGGGGGAGACCACAGGGATATCATGGCCGAGGCCAAATGCAGCGATATGGTCCAGTGTTTGACGGTGAAAAGGGCCGATGATAAGATCCGTATCGAGGAGATCATCCTTATCGGTAAGCTTTGTTGCTTTGGCCAGGTCCTGACAAACGTCATAAACCCGCAGGTTGATGTTGCCGCCCATTTTCTTGATGGAGTCCAGCGCCAGCAGCACCCCATGATAATATGAGATAAAGCTGAACGATTTATGATCGAGTGGCAATTCAATATCCGGAAGGCTGTCGGCGGTCGTCCTGTCTTCTGCGTCAACCAGCAGGTTGTTTTCAGGCATTCTGACGGGTGAGGGTTCTCCATCCTGAACGGATCCGTCGTCAGGGGCCAGGTCTTCCAGATACAGGGGGATGAGCAATGCTACATTATATTGTTCACGGATGTCCGGATCAAAACAATAGGTGTCGACCCTGGGGTCATCCTCAGTCCGGAAATCGGGGGGCAGGAAGATATACCCCTCAGAAGCGGTGGCAGGCTCCCCTGGCGGTATTTTGTCATCGAGGGGGATTCGCAGCTGCTGGCCCGCCCGGAGTCCTTCTTTGGTTTCAGGGTTTAAAGATTCCAGCTCCTCCACCGACATCTCAAACGCCCTGGATATACTGTATTTTGTCTCGCCCGATGACACCGTATAGGTCTGATAAGCCTGGCCGGCTTCGTCTTCCAAAGTCAGCGGGATCTGCAGAACCTGGTCGACCTTCAACCCTTCCCTGGCTTCAGGGTTATAAAAAAGGAGCTTTTCAATGGAGATCCCATATTGTTGAGAAAGCCCAAAGAGGGTCTCACGGCGTTGTACTTCATGTTCAATATAATCACCGTCAGGCGCAGGGGCGACCTCCTCGAGGTGAACCCTGGAAGGGATGCTGGGCTGTTCAGCATCATCCGTCACCGGGATCCGTATGATCTGGTCAAAACGCAACCCATCGCGGATATCCGGATTTTCCTCTATGATGGTTTCTTCATCCACACCATAAGCCCTGGCAATGGAGTAAAGGGTCTGTCCCTGGAGCACAGCATGAAGGAAATATTGCTTCCCGTCAATGGTCTGGGGTATGATCGAACGGTTGGTGATCTCCTGGATTTGCTGTTCATCCTTGTATTCATGATTGTAATGATGCTGTTGTCGTTCCAACGCCTTAGGCGGATAGATCAAACCAAGGCCAACGAATGCGGTCAATATTAACACAACATTTTTCAACATCTTTGTCAATGCATTAATTTCAATACGCCCTGTATTCCAGCACAGCTGGTGGTTTTTCAAAAACTCCCTCCCTGCAAAAGTACAAAACTATTCCCATTCAATGGTAGCTGGCGGTTTGGAGCTGATGTCGTATACCACGCGATTTACGCCTTTCACGTTGTTGATGATGTCGTTGCTCACCCTTGCCAGGAAGTCATATGGCAGATGCACCCAGTCTGCCGTCATGCCGTCTGTTGACTCAACGGCGCGCAGGGCCACGGCATTTTCGTAGGTCCTTTCATCGCCCATGACACCCACCGATTGTACAGGCAACAGGATCGCTGCAGCCTGCCATACGTCTTTATACAGCCCTGAGGTTTTTAAGGCCTTCACAAAGTAATGGTCCACTTCCTGCAGGGCCCTGACCTTTTCGGCGGTGACCTCGCCCAGAATCCGCACTCCCAGCCCCGGCCCGGGAAAAGGATGCCTGTCAAGGATGGTGGAGGATATACCAAGGCTTCGCCCGACCTTTCGGACCTCATCCTTAAACAATGAATTCAGTGGTTCAACCACTTTGAGGTTCATAACCTCCGGCAGTCCGCCGACGTTGTGATGGGATTTTATGGTCATGGAGGGGCCTTTGACAGATACAGATTCTATCACATCAGGATAGATTGTACCCTGGGCGAGCCAGTGCACGTCTTTTACCCTGAGGGCTTCACGCTCAAAAACCTCGATAAAAACGTGGCCAATGGCTTTGCGCTTGGCTTCGGGATCCGTGATCCCCTTCAGGGCTGCCAAAAAATGATTGGCAGCGCGTATGCCCCGCACATTCAATCCCATGTCCTTGTAGGTCAGCAACACCTCTTCAAACTCATTCTTTCGCAACAAGCCGTTATCAACAAAGATGCAATACAGCTGGGTGCCGATGGCCCTGTGTAGCAAGGTCGCCGCAACGCTGGAGTCGACGCCCCCCGACAAGCCCAGGATAACCTTGTCGGCGCCCAACTTTTCCTTTAAGCTTGCCACCGTGTTTTGAATGAACGATTCCGGTGTCCAGTCCTGCGAGCAACCACATATATCCACAATATAATTCTTCAGCAACTGCTTCCCTTGAGTAGAATGATATACCTCCGGATGAAACTGCAGACCGAATACATCTTTGCCGCGCGCCCTGAAAGCTGCCACCCCCATGTCATTGGTCCTCGCAATCAGATCGTAGTTGCCGGGAAGGCGGGTGATGGTGTCGGCATGCGACATCCACACCTGCGACTGCAGTTCAATGCCGTTGAACAGGCTTTCGCCTTTGGCAATAAAGGATAAATTGGCACGCCCATATTCCCTTGTTGAGGATGGCATTACCTCACCCCCATGCATCATGATGATCAGCTGTGCACCATAACAAATGCTGAGCATGGGAATGTGTCCCTCACACCAGCTGAGATCCGGCCGGGGTGCCTGTGCATCCCGAACGCTGAAAGGACTTCCGGATAAGATGACCCCCTTGATATGTTCTGTTTTTGGGGGACGGTAATGATAGGGATGGATTTCACAATACACGTTTTGTTCTCTTACCCTTCTGGCTATCAGCTGAGTATATTGTGAACCAAAATCAAGGACCAGAATCATTTCTTGCATGGTGCAAAGATAGTCATATCCAAAATAATTATCCCAACCTGATCATAAGAACTTCGTGGTGATCGGAATAGATTTTGAATCGCTCATTTCTCTTATTAAAGAAGCATCATGTAACTTTAGGATTATCATTTCCGGCAGGGTTATTTTTTATCCCGGCCTTCTTGTTGTGGTCACACATCAGCGATCAAGCAGATCAGCGCACCGGCTCATAACTGCAGAACGCCTTGACGGTCATACGCCTTGTCCGCCGTGGTGCTCATGGAATTTAGCCAGCCGGTATGCCAGGTCCGGAAACTGTTCCCTGTCCACCAGTGAAACACAGGCACGCAGGCCTTCCAGGCGCTCACTTCCGGTTATGGCAAGCGATATGGCACTGATGCCATAATATACAAGCGTTTCGATCAGCTCCTCTCCGGAGAAGCCGGGATAGGAAATCGTGAAATAAAAGCCATCGGCAAGGGGCTTGTCCTCATCCCTGTCATATACAATTTTAAACCCATTGTCGGTAAACAGTTTCTTCATGATCTTTGCCTTTTCACCGTATTCCTTCACCACCTCCACGAAGTCATACTCCCCGTCATTGGAGGCTTTCAGCAAGGCCTGAAGGGCATATTGGGGAGAGTGGGAAGTGCCGCTGCTCAGGGCATACATCGTGCCAAAGACCATGGCCCTGCCAAACTGTTCCATCCCATAATAAGGAAGCAGGTCTTTGGACCCCTTTTCAAACAACGTATCAGAGATCACCATCATGCCAATGCGCTGCCCAGCATAGCTGAATGCTTTGGAGCTTGATATAAGCAACAGGTACTGGTCGGTAAAGTTCGCCACCGATGGCTGATAGGGGGGCTGCCCTGGTTTGGACATGTCCTGGCGGAAGTCCATCGCAAAATATGCCAGATCTTCAATGACCACCACATCATATTTGGTTGCCAACTCCCCAATGATCTTCAACTCCGTCTCGGTGAAACATATCCAGGAAGGATTGTTGGGATTGGAGTATAGCAGGGCGGCCACATTGCCTTTTGCCAGATGTGACTCAAGTTTTGCCCTGAGTTTTTCACCACGATGGTTATACACGTCAAAACTGTCAAACCTGGTGCCCTGCACCCGGCATTGCTGTTTATGGACGGGGAACCCGGGATCGAGGAACAAGATGGTGTCTTTCTGCTTGTTCATCCTTGTGACCGTCATAAATGCAGCGAAGCTTCCCTGCATGGAGCCGACCGTTGGGATACAACCGCGCGGTTGCACGTCAATGTTCATGAAAAGCTTGACAAAGCGGCTTATCTCTTTTTTCAGGCTGCGCACACCGTCAATATCAGGATAAATGGCCGCAACACCTTTGTCGAGGGCCGCTTTCTCCGCCTCAACACCAATCTGTGACGGTTTTAATCCCGGAATGCCCATCTCCATGCGGACATATCGCTGGCCGGTCTCTTCCTCTACAAGGTCAACCAGTCTTTTGATCTCACGGATAGAAGCCTTTCCGACATTGTCCAGGTTCATCTGTTCGACATACTTTTTAACCACTGCTGAAGGAATGGGGGTATCTTGTCTCATAACTGGAAAATGTTTAAGTGTGAATATGTATATTATCAATCAGGATCCATACCCAGCCTCAACAACAGACAGCCCAGGTGCTGTCGCAAAATGACCTTGACCTCAACCTCAGAAACCGGTCTCCAAAATAAACATTTCCGGGTGATAAAAAAAATCTCCGCACTGCTTTTTTAAAGTGACTTCCGGAGACAGTGAAAATTCATATCTATTTCTCCTGTAAAAAACACCAGCATTTTGTATGTTGACGGATGACGGAAGAATGATGGAACGATGGAACGAAGCTTTTGGCCGTTGGCTGTTAGCGATTGGCCTTTTGACAAACGATAAACATTAATAAACAAGCAACGACCGGGTGAAAGGCCTTGAGAGGCTTTTGTGTGTCTGTGTGTAATTTCGAACGAAAAATATTCATGTATATTTGCCATCATCATTACCATTGATGCCAATGTCTGTCCAGTTTCTTCAACAATTGACCCTGTCTGTGATCGTCGCCGGTGTGTGGATCACATTGGCCACCATGGTATCGGAAAGAATGGGCACGAAGGTGGGTGGCATGGTCGGCAACCTGCCGTCAACCATCCTTACTTCCCTTTTGTTTATTGGTATTACACAAACCCCTGAGTTTGCAGGGGAAGCCACCGTGACGGTCCCACTGGGGATGTTTCTGAGCACCATTTTTCTTTACGTCTTTATCAGTCTGGTCAGCAAGGGCCTTGCCATCGCGGTGTCAGGGGGGCTTGCCGCCTGGATTTTGCTTGCATTGCTTGCGTCATTGTTCCAGGAAACGGGACGAATGGCCTGGACGGTTTTGTATTTCTCGGGGGCGATTGCCACCTGGCTCCTGGCGGAAAAGGTTTTGAAGATCCCTTCCCTGGGCAGGCTTAAGAGACGCTATTCTGCCGGCCAGATCCTTTTCAGGGCGTTGTTTGCGGGTAGCGTGGTTGGTGCGTCGGTGCTGATTGCCAGGACAGGGTCGGCCTTCTGGGCAGGGTTGTTCGCCTCGTTCCCTGCCATGATGCTGTCGGCCATGGTAATACTCACTTTGTCGGCTGGCTTCCCTTTTGCCCGGGCAACTGGCAAGGTGATGCTACTGGCCTCAACCAATATTGTCATCTACAGCTTTGTTGCCGGAACGCTCTTCCCCATCATCGGGATATGGTGGGGCACACTTGTATCCTACCTTGTGGCAGCTGTCTGGGTGTGGCTCTTGAAACCACTCTTCGATAAAGGCTTATAATATATCGGCATAAACTTTTTTTTAAATCCGTGATTATGACTATTTTGGTACGCTCATTGATTAACCATTAATTACAAAATGATGAAAAAGCGATTTGTTTCCTGTTTTTCCCTGATATTTATTGTCAGTTGTTATGCGATGGGGCAGGATGAGATGACTTACCAGCTCCCTCCCGCGGAGATTGTTGAGCTGGTAGATGCACCCACCACGCCATCGATGGACATCAGTCCGCGGAATAATGTGATCCTGCTCATGGAAAACCCGAGTCTTCCGTTGATAGAGGATCTTGCTGGAAAGGAGTTACGGCTTGGGGGCATCCGTTTCGATCCGCGTACCAATGGTCCGAGCCGTGGCTGGCACAGAACGGGAATGTCCCTGATGGATATCGACGGAAGCAACCTGAGGGAGGTCAACGGTTTACCGGAGGACCCGAGGATACGCAATACCTCCTGGTCGCCCGACGGACAGAAGGTTGCTTTTACCCATACCGCCGATGAAGGCATTGAGTTATGGGTGCTCGATGTGGCAACAGCCCATGCGGCAGCGCTCACCGGCCCGGTGATCAACGACATCCTTGGCAACGCTTACAACTGGTTGTCCGATAGCAAGACCCTTGTGTATTCGGCCATACCGGAAGACCGTGGGCCGGCACCCACACCTCCCCTTGTTGCCGGTGGCCCCATTTTACAGGAGAGTATCGGTCGCCGTGCAGCCGTGCGTACCTTCCAGGATCTTCTGAGCGACCCTTATGACGAAGCCATCTTCGATCATTACACGACGGCGCAGCTTTACAAAACCGATCTGAACGGCAATGAAGAAAAGATCTGGGAGCCGGCCGTCATATGGTCCTTTAATGTTTCCCCTGACGGCAACTATATCCGTGTCACCACACTGCAAAAGCCCTATTCGTATATTGTTCCCTATACCCGCTTTGCACAGCGTTATGAGTTGATTGATGTTGAAGGCAATCCTGTCAGGACCATTGCAACCATCCCTGTTGTTGAAGAGATGCCACAGGGTTTTGGTGCCACCCGTGAAGGGCCGCGCAGCATATCATGGCGGAATGATGCTTCCGCGACGATCTTGTGGGTCGAAGCACTGGACGGTGGTGACCCTGCCGTTGAAGCAGAATACCGCGACCAGGTATTCTTTATGGAAGCGCCCTTTGAAGGGGAGCCCGTGGCAGGTTTCAGGACCAACTACCGTTTCTCCTGGATCAATTGGGGCACCAGTGAGTTTGCGCTGGTCAGTGAGTTCTGGCGTCCGACCCGGATGGCAAAAATGAGCGCCTTCCATCCCGGCGACCCGGCTGCAGGACTGACCCTCATCAGGGAGAGGTCGGTGGAAGACCGGTATGGCGATCCCGGCAACCTGCAATCCACAGTGAATGAATACGGCCGCAGCGTCCTGATGTTTGACGAATCCGGCCAACATCTTTACCTGATTGGACAGGGTGCCTCGCCCGAGGGGAACAGGCCCTTCATAGACCAGTATGACTTTGTTACCGGCGAAACGACACGGCTTTGGCGCAGTGAGGCACCGTTTTATGAGCGCCCTGTCAGGATCATCGACCCCGACAGCCAGCTGGCGATCACCCGCAGGGAGTCTGTTGAACAACACCCCAACTTTTTCCTGCGCGATCTGCGGCAGGACGCCCTGACGCAGATCACCGGCTTTCCGGAGCCCTTCCCCCAACTGCGTGAGCTGCACAAGGAGATGATACATTATGAACGTGCCGACGGGATCCCCTTATCGGGAGAGCTGTTCCTGCCCCCCAGCCATGATCCTGAAACTGACGACCCTCTTCCCACCATACTCTGGGCCTACCCAAGGGAGTTTCTCACCACCGACGGTGCCGGGCAGGTTACCGGATCACCCTATACCTATACCAGGTTAGGTCCCACCTCTATCGTGATGCTGGCCACCCAGGGATATGCCATCCTGAACAATGCCTCCTTCCCCATCGTGGCAGAAGATGGCGGGGAGCCCAACGACACCTTCGTGGAGCAGTTGGTTGCCAATGGCGAAGCGGCCATCAGCACCCTGGTGGAGATGGGCATCACCGATCCGGAGAGAGTGGGTGTTTCAGGCCATTCTTATGGCGCTTTCATGACAGCAAACCTTTTGACACATAGTGACATTTTTTCAGCCGGCGTGGCGCGCAGCGGGGCATACAACAGGACGCTCACCCCTTTTGGCTTCCAGCTGGAAGAGAGAACTTACTGGCAAGCCCCTGAAATATACAACACCATGTCGCCGTTCATGCATGCCGACAAGATGGAAACGCCCATGCTGCTGATCCATGGCAGTGACGACAACAATGCCGGCACCTATCCCATGCAGAGCGAGCGCTACTATGACGCCCTTCGCGGGCATGGCGCCACTGTACGCCTTGTCATGCTGCCACACGAAAGCCACGGATACCGGGCACTCGAATCTGTACTGCACATGCACTGGGAGTGGCTGGAATGGTTTGATAAGTACGTGAAGAAGAAGGAATAAGGGACATCAGCACATTGACAAGCCTGCATATCATCAAACAGACACATTGCCATATTCTTCCTACCTTTGCAGGATGATGGAACCGGTCAATGCCATCCAGGCCAAAGATATCAGCAAAGCATACGGTGAGAAGGTGTTGTTTCAGGGCATTTCACTAAGCATTGCCCAGGGTCAAAAGGTGGCCCTGATCGCCCGTAACGGGACCGGCAAGACGACCTTGCTGAATATTCTTGCCGGTCTGGATCAGCCCGATGAGGGGTATTGCACTTACAAGACCGGGCTCCGCATTGCTTACCTGCCCCAGGAGCCCTCCTTCGACCCGGGATTGAGTGTTTCTGAAGCCCTGTTGTCGGTCGATAACGAGCAGACACGTGCCATCCGGTCCTATGAAGAGTTCATGGGGGAGGCAGGCAACGCAAACGACCCGGCCAAAGCCGGCGAACTGCAAAAACAGATAGAGCGTATGGATTCCCTGCAGGCATGGGACTACGAACAACGTGTCAAACAGATCCTCACCATGCTGAAGGTCGGCAACCTGAGGGCAAAAGTAAAGAGCCTCTCGGGCGGACAGGTGAAAAGGCTGGCACTGGCCAGGATCCTCATCGAGGAACCCGGTTTTGTGCTGCTGGATGAACCGACAAACCACCTGGACATCTCCATGATCGAGTGGCTGGAAGCTTTCTTGTCCCGGCAGAAGATCACCCTGCTGATGGTGACCCACGACCGCTATTTTCTTGATTCGGTATGCAATGAGATCTTAGAGATGGAAAATGGCATCATCCATACTTACAAAGGCGGTTACGCCCATTACCTTGAAAAGAAACAAGAGCGGAAAAATGCTGAGGCAAGCCAAAACGAAAAGGCCATCAACCTGCTGCGCAGGGAAACAGAATGGATGCGTCGAAGTCCGCCTGCACGTACCACCAAGTCCAAAGCCAGGATACAGGCTTTTCATGAGTTAACAGACAAGGCGGCAAAACAACAGGAGGCAGGTGCAGGAGAGATACGGATGGACATGGCCCGTCTTGGGAAGAAGGTCCTGGAGCTACAGAATGTCCGCAAATCCTATGATTCTATAGCCGTGGTCCATGACTTCTCCCATGTATTCAACAGGGGGGAAAGGGTTGGGGTCGTTGGGCCGAATGGCACCGGCAAAAGCACCCTGCTGAATATCATCACCCGGGCTGTTCAGCCAGATGCCGGAAAGGTGATCACCGGCGAAACCATTCAGTTTGGCTATTTCCGGCAAGAAGGGATCAAGGCAGAGAACCACAAAAAGGTCATAGAGGTGATCACCGATCATGCCGAACGCATTCGTATGGACAAGGACCATTGGATGAGTGCAGCGCAGTTTCTCCGCTACTTCAATTTTCCAAACCATATGCACCACGACAGGGTTGAAAAACTCAGCGGAGGGGAAAAACGCCGGTTATATTTGCTGACAGTCCTCATAAAGAACCCTAATTTCCTCATCCTGGATGAGCCCACCAACGACCTGGACATTGACACACTGAACCTGCTGGAAGATTACCTGCTTCGTTACCAGGGCTGCCTGGTCATCGTTTCGCACGACAGGTACTTTCTCGACCGGCTTTCTGACCATCTGTTCGTCTTCAAAAATGTTGGTGACATCAAGGACTTTCCCGGAAACTATACAGCTTATCGCAAGAAACAGCAACAAACAACCCCTGCAGGGAAAAAAACAAGAAAGGATGAGAAAACGGTAAGAACGGTTCGCCCGCGTGAAAAGAAAAAGCCAAGCTATAAGGAAGAAAAAGAGTTTGAGTTGCTGGATGCAGCGATTCAGAAGCTTGAAACAGAAAAAATACAATTGCTGGAAAAAATGAACGCAGGCCACTTGTCCCCGGAGGAACTGGTCAAAGCATCCAAACGATTTCAGGAAACGGAAGCCCTCATAAATGAAAAAACAGACCGTTGGCTGGAACTGTCCGAGTTGATCTGACAGCTTCGTTTCGCCTGTGGTCAGGGTTGTTGTATCGCCCGCAGGGGAAAAAGGCCGCTGGGTCAGTCCAGGCGTTTTACCAGGGTTGGTTATGGTATCGGCTCACCAGTCACGCCCCCAGCATTACCGGCATCACCAGCATCAGGATATCTTCGTCTTTATTCTCGTTGTTGACGGGCGTGATCAATCCGGCGCGGTTTGGCTCTGACATTTCCAGCATCACCTGCTCGGTGCCCAGGTTGTTGAGCATCTCTACCATAAACTTGCTGTTGAACCCGATCTCAAGGTCTGTGCCGTCGTAATGGCACGACAGGCGTTCGTGGGCTTCATTGCTATAATCCAGGTCCTCGGCCAATAGGGTTAGTTCGCTTCCGGCAATTTTGAACTTCACCTGATAGGTGGTCTGGTTTGAAAAGATTGACACCCTCTTGATGGCATTGAGGAAGGGCTGGCGGTCTACCGTCATCTTGTTGGGATTGCTGGAAGGGATCACCGCTGAATAATTGGGGTATTTGCCTTCGATGAGGCGGCATGTCATGATAATATTTTTGAAGGTAAACCGTGCATTGGTATCGCTGTATTCAATTTGTACAGGCATTTCGTCGTGCAGCAGAATCTGGCGAAGCTGGTTAAGGGGTTTTTTCGGGAGTATGAAGCTTGCTGTTTCAGACGCTTTCACGTCGTTGCGACGGTAACGTACCAGTTTATGGGCATCGGTTGCCACAAAGATGGTCCCTTCGTCTGATAGCTCACAGTATACACCGGCCATTACCGGACGGAGGTCATCGGTGCTGGCGGCAAATATGGTCTTCGAAATGGCCTGATAAAGGATATCTGACTCAATGGAAACAGTAGCTGCATCTTCGATGGGGGGAACCTTTGGATATTCTTCACCGTTCTGCCCAGCCAAACGGTATTTTCCGTCTCCGGCCGTCAGCGTCACCCCAAAGTTTTCAGGGTCTATATCCAGTGTTACAGGAATATCAGAAAAAGTTTTCAGGGTATCCAATAATATCTTGGCAGGGATCGCCACATCCCCCTCCCCTTCAGCCATATCCACATTGATGCGGGAAGTCATGGTGGTTTCCAGGTCGGAAGCCGATATCTTTATCTCTGAGTCGGTTAACTCAAACAAAAAGTTGTCGAGAATGGGCAGGGTGTTGTTGGCGCTCAGCACACCGCTGATTGCTTGCAATTGCTTGAGCAATAATGAGCTGGATACAATGAACTTCATAGGTTTCCTGATTTTGAAATGAATAGCAAATATAGCCTTTTATTAAAAATGATCTTAAGATTCTGATAAATTTTCCTGGTTTATCTGATTTTTTTTTATTGACTGGTCATTTTCTGTGAGAAACCACGACAGGGGGCGCATGACTGGCTGGAAAACAAAATATTGCGCAAGTGCATAATCGCCGCGGTCTTTCCTGAGGTAAAAACGATTGGGGTCATGATCACGCCTTGATGAAACCAAGGACCCATCTCCGGGCGGATAGCGCCTGAAAAACTGCATCAAGGTCTCGTTCCCGTCAATGTCAGTGACCACGATCTCCAGGAAGGGTCCATCAACAGATACCATGTCTCGGGGCGGGTTTGTTCCGGATCCCGGTATTAGCCGCTCATGGTATAGTTTAGAAAAAGTTGTTACGTACCTTTCGAGGCGTTCCGGACAGATGGCGGACCTTTCCAGGGGTTCCCCCAGATGGTTTTTTATCCGGTAACCTTCATCCGCATCATGCTTTATTTCAAACGACCCCTGTCGATTGTCCGGCCAAAGGAGCCGGATGTTTTTTATCTGGCCGGGGGGCAGCCTCAAAACCACGGGGTCTCTCCAGAGATGCTCTTTGGGAACAAAAACCTCCTTTATGCCTCCGGATACGCCGGGAAGATATATTTCAACCGGACGTCCGGCATTCATCAATAGCATGTAGGTAGCTTCCCCATCGCCGGTATTCCTGCCGACAAAAAATGTTCGTATCTTTTTCTGGCGTGGCCACAAACGAATGTCTCCCGGCAGGCTTATCCAATGGCTGGTCGCAAATACCTCCACGACCACCCCCTCATTGGAAAGCTGCTCCATTACCTCATCTTTTCTTTCCAAAGGAACAGGGCGGCGAACATCCATCCGCTGCAATGTTGAAAGAATGTCTCTCATGGCAGCCATGTTGGCAGGACCGATATTGTTCAACACCCATAGTCCTTCACCGGTGTTTTCAATCTGCACCATATTGCCTTGCTGATCGCTGAGCGTCAGCTTGCTTACTTGTTCCTTGGGGTCAATACGAAAGTCGCCGGACTGCAATAGGTCGCCTGCACCATCTGAGAACAGAACATATACAGCAATGGCCAATCCCATCAGGGACAAAACCAGGGGCAGCCACAATTTTATATTTTTCATTATACAGTGACTATCGTGTATAGCGTCTTTTTCTCCACGCCAGCCTGATCGCACCGAAAGCGAGTATCAACAGGACAGGCAGTGAGGTGTTCAGGACCTGTAACCTCATCTGATGGTTCTTGACCCGCTGTTCATCCAGCAAACGGAGTCGGATATCTTTTGCACGGGCTTCGATGATGCCCGAATCATCGGTAAGATAATTCACGGCATTCATAATAAAGTCCTTATTGCCAAACGTTTGTCCGGAATACCTGTCATATCCAAGGGGCAATGGCCTTCCGTCGCTTCCAAACTGGTTTCTGATCATATCGCCATCTGCGACCACGATCATTGAGGCAGGCAGACCGGTATCACGTCTTTGAAAGTCGTCGGGCATCTCCACGCGGGGCATCAGGCGGTTTCGGAAAAGTGACTCAAAGCTGCCCTCCAGCAAAACAGCTACAGTCTGGGGGGGACCGCTGTAGAGGGATTCATCCACTGGCTGCTGCAGAATATCCAGGCTGATAAGCACAGGCACAGGCATCACCCGGGTATAGGGTGATGACGCCAACAGGATGTGTTTGTCTATGCCGGGGGCTTCTACCGTGTCGATGCTGCTGATGAACTCGGTCCGGATCACATTGAGATGCTTTACGATCTCGTGATCGGCAGTGGGTGTGATGGCAGGGAAAAAATACCAGGGGAGCAGGTTTATCTGCGGTCTTCCGGCCACAGGGCCTGTGGTGACCGGAAGTGGGGCGGCATTCAGGTCCTTTATCAACACCGGGTTCAGCCGCACACCGTACCTGAAAAAGAAATCATCCATGTTGATGTCCGTTGCCATGCCAATGGTTTCCCGTGCATGATGTAAACTGTCCATGTCAGCAAACACCGGGTCCACCAGCCATAACATGGAGCCTCCATTCATGAGGAATTGATCCAGGACAAACTTCTCTTCTTCAGTGAAAGGTTTTCTTGGTTTTGCCGATATCAGGGTCTGATAATCCATGATGTTCTGGTATCCGGATGCTATTTCAACCCTCTCCACGTTGTAAAACCTTTTTAGCGATTCTGTTATAGAGGCCACATATCGCGGACCGAGTTCATCATGACCTTCAAGGAATGCTATGCTTTCTTTTTTGTCAGCGGTTAGTTGGCGTATGGTGGCGGCCAGGTTGTACTCCAGGGCCAGGGATGAGTTGTGGAGCACTTCGCGGATGGACAAGCCAAGATGGTCTTGCAGAAGGTGCAGGGGCACTTCCCGGTCTTTATAGGAAACCAATGCACCCGGAAAGATGACCCGCTGTGATGTTCCGTCACCTGCCCTCATTTGGATCTGTGCGGGCTCCAGCCCTTTTGCGGACAACGTAAGGTAAAACTGCTGCAGGCGCTGTGGGTCGTCGTTCACTTCATCGGAGGGGCTGATAAACTGAAACTGGATATGGTCTGAATAGGCGCTGAATTCGTCGAGCATCTCGCGGGTATCATTGCGCAGGCGACGGAACTCTACAGGGAGGCTCCCATCCAGGTAGACTTTAAAATACACAATGTCATCCAGGTCGCGAAGCATCTTCTTTGTTGCCCGTGTAAGCGAATATCTCTTTTCACTGGTAAGGTCTAACCGTTGAAACCGTACTGTGCCAATAATATTTATAGCGATCACCAGGAGGGCTATCGTGAGAAAGCGAATGCCGGCCGGTCGCAAGGTATTCTTTCTGACTATTTGCAGTTGTGCCAGTGCGACGAATACAACGATCACCCCCAGGAAATAAAGTACATCCCTGCTGTCAATCACCCCCCTCCCCAGGGAAGAATAATGGGAAAACAAACCCAGGTCCCTGACAAACATGTCCATTCTGCCCAGGAACTCCAGGGAATGAACCATTTCAAAGCCAATGAACAGAAAACCGGAAAGAAAGAGGGCGATGATAAATGCCACGATCTGGTTCTCTGTCAAGGCAGAGGCAAAGAGACCGATGGCTACGAAAACCATCCCCAGAAACAGCAATCCAATATATGACCCCCAGGCACCCCCCATATCCACCCCGGGAGGAGCAGCAAACAAATACACTGTAATCAGATATACCAGCGTGGGTAGCAAGGCAACCACAATAAGGGCTACTCCGGCAAAATATTTGGCCAGAACCAGTTGCAGGTCGGTGACCGGTTTGGTCATCAGCATCTCAATGGTTCCCGTACGTTTCTCCTCCGCAAAGAACCGCATGGTGATGGCCGGGATCATGAAGATGAAGACAAAGGGAGCAAGGACAAACAGCCCATCAATGTTGGCATAGCCAGACTCAACAATGTTGAATTCAGCCGGGAACACCCATAGGAACAGGCCCATGATCAGTAAAAAAACCGCTACAACGACATAGGCGATAAGGCTGTTGAAAAAGCCGTTCAGCTCTCTTTTAAATAATGCCCACATAAACTGCTATTCTTCCATAAATTCCACAGTGATGCCATCGTTCATTTGCAGGCCCAGCAACGACGAAGCTTTCCCCTGGTTGATAGCGATCTCAAGCAATCCTGTGGTTCCAAACAAGGCAACTTTTTCGCCGGGTACCACGTCGGAGTAAGAACGGTGCAACTTCGATATGCCATCTCCCGGAGCCCGAAAGCTGATCGTAAAATCCCGGCCCATCCCCACATCTCTGAACAATTTTTGATCTATGTTCACAAATGCATTTCCATAATGATCAACAAAGATCACCTTGGCGATGATCTTTCCGGGATATACCACAGGCTTGAAGAGAAAGCGTTCATTCAGCGATGGATAAGGTTGTCCGGCTTCACTAAAGGGTTTTCCGGTGGCGATCATCGCTGTGGCCTTTACAAATACATCACGGGTAGAGAACGTAAAAAAGTCGGAATCTTGTATAATGTCGAGCTCGATGGCTTCAAGTGGTTTATCATCAAACAGAAGAGAAAAAATGCCGTTGTCGGCACCAATAAAAAACTGCCCCTGAAATTTCACAGCGATGTGCGGACTGTCAATGCCCCCTTCAGTATTCACCCCGATCAGATGAATGGTGCCATCCGGGAAATCCGGCCATGCGTTTTTTATCACAAAGCTGGCCTGCATGATATCAAAACAAGCAATGTTGTGCGTGATGTCAACGATCAATGCTCCAGGCAGTTGTTTCAACAACGCCCCCTTGACGGCACCTGCATAATGATTACCGGTACCCCAGTCGCTTGTCAGGGTAATGATTGTCATATGTTTGTTATGCTAACCTCCATAAAGTTAGAAAAGACGGTGTAACTTCACATTTATTGACAAAAATATTGTTATTTTGCAATTTGTGTGTTAATAATCGGATTAAACAGGTCAAACGGGGCCTGACATGTTGATTTTAAGACTTTTTTGTATGAACATTGTTCCTTGCCTGGCTCATTCAAAAGTAATGAATTAATGGGGGAAAAAACAATAAAAATAGAGGGGGTTCATCCGCCTGATATTTTCGGGCTGCGGGAAGAGAAGCTGCAACTGTTGAAAAATATATTCCCTAAGCTGAAGATGATCTCCCGTGGAGAGGAGCTGATCCTGGTTGGTGACAACGAGGAGGTCTCTTTTTTCAAAGGCAAGTTTGATTTAATGTTGGCTCATTTTGAGCGTTTTGGCAAACTCACGGAGGAGAACATCCTGGAAATCATGGCCCACGACAATGGTTATGCTGCGAAAGTACAGGGCGATGACAAAACCGGAGAGTTGTTGCTCTACGGGCGCAACGGCATGGCGATCAAGGCCCGTTCCCCCAACCAGCGTCGCATGGTTACGAGTTCCAAAAAGCATGATATGCTCTTTGCGATCGGTCCGGCGGGTACAGGAAAAACATATACTGCCGTGGCGCTGGCGGTAAGGGCTTTGAAAAACAAGGAGGTCAAGCGCATCATCCTTGCCCGTCCCGCTGTTGAAGCCGGCGAGAACCTGGGTTTCCTTCCCGGCGACCTGAAAGACAAGCTGGATCCGTACCTGCGTCCCCTGTACGATGCATTGCGCGATATGATCCCACCCGCCAGGCTGGCCACCTATCTTGAAGACGGGACCATCGAGATCGCCCCCCTTGCCTTTATGAGAGGGAGAACGCTCGACAATGCTTTCGCCATACTTGACGAAGCTCAGAATGCCACGGAAAACCAGCTGAAAATGTTCCTCACCCGGATGGGGAAAAGTGCCCGGTTCATCATTACCGGCGACATCACCCAGATCGACCTGCCTAAAAGCCAGGTCCCGGGACTCCTCAGGGCCGTTAAAATACTGAACCATATCAAAGGCATTGACTTTGTCTTTCTCAACGAGAGGGACGTGATACGTCACGAGCTGGTAACACGCATCATTGAAGCCTATGAGCATGTTTCACCAGATAAGAAGAAAGACCACGATGAACATAAAAATAAAGAATGATTGGTACACGGAGGTCACAGATCGCTCTCGTCTTGCACAGACAGGGGGATGAATGGTCTCAGCCCGGGACAACAAAGGCCGGATCACGGCAGCCACCCCAAAGGACAGGCAGGAGGGCGACCCAAAGTAACCCAATCCCTTAACCAATAAAGGCTTTCTTTCAAAACCAACCCAAATGTCAACACCATGAATGCCATCACTCAAACCGATTTTCAGTTTCCCCGGCAAACCGGGTACTACAAGGGCAAGATCAGGGATGTGTATACCATTGACCAGAAGATCATGCTGATGGTTGTCACCGACCGGATCTCTGCGTTTGATGTGGTGCTCCCCAGGGGCATACCTTACAAGGGACAGGTTTTGAACCAGATCGCAGCCAGGTTTCTTGACGCCACCGCCGATATTGTGCCCAACTGGAAAACAGGTACGCCCGACCCGATGGTCACTGCCGGCATTTTATGTGAGCCGTTCAAGGTGGAGATGGTGATCAGGGGATATCTGTGCGGCCATGCCTGGCGCGAATACAAAAAAGGGAAGCGCAGCCTGTGCGGGGTCGCCTTGCCCGAAGGGATGAAAGAGAACGAAGCCTTCCCTGACCCCATCATCACACCAACGACCAAAGCAGATGTGGGCCATGATGAGGATATCTCCAGAAAAGAGATCCTCAGCCAGGGACTGGTAAAACAAGCAGATTATGAACAGATGGAAACCTATACACGGAAGCTTTTCCAGAGAGGGACAGAAATGGCAAAAAAAATGGGACTCATACTGGTAGATACCAAGTATGAATTTGGCATGGCAATGGGTAAAATAACACTCATCGATGAGATCCATACCCCCGACTCTTCCCGTTATTTTTACCTGGATGGATACAGGGAAAGGCTAAACGCCGGAAAACCCCAGAAACAACTTTCGAAGGAGTTCGTCAGGGAGTGGCTTATGGAACATGGGTTTCACGGCCAGGAAGGACAAACGGTGCCTGACCTGTCCGACGAGTTCGTACAACAGGTCTCCGACCGTTACATCGAACTCTTCGAAAAAATAACCGGCGAAAAGTTCATTAAAACCCCCAATGAGAATGTTTATCAGCGAATCCAGGACAACTGCCTTCGTTTTTTGGAACAGGCATGACCAGCATGGATACCGGGTTCGATGATCCATCATCCTGCCATTTGTCATTTGCCAAATGCAGGGTTGAAGGCAAATCCGCATTTGATCGATCTGCCTGTAAAACAAGGCCACTTCAGCAGGGGAGGCCATCTGCAAGCAGTCAACAATGAATGATGACAGAGGACCGGGGACGGAAGGGGGAAGACAGAAGAACGATGAAACGATAGAACGAAGCTTTTGGCTTTTGGCTGTTAGCTATTGGCTTTTAAACCATTAAACCCATAAACTTTTAAACCATTAAACCCATAAACTTTTAAACCCTTAAACCTATTTGACATTTCGACCTTTGGACAAAATATGAAAAAATAACGTGTACATTTGCCGTATAAATTTAATTCCATCCTCTAAATACACCATCCTATGCATGCAGTAATCGGGATCAGACATGAAGACAAATACACAATGGAACGGCGAACGCCCATTACACCCATCCATGCAAAAAAACTGACTGACAAGCACGGCCTGAAAATTGTAGCCGAAACATCTCCCAAAAGAGTTTTTCCCGACAAAGAATATCTTGAAGCAGGTGCCAGGGTTGAAAAAGACCTGAAAGGTTGCGGTGTTATCTTTGGGGTAAAGGAGATCCCGGAACCAGTATTTGAAGAGCACAAGACATATGTTTTTTTCAGCCATGTGATCAAAGGGCAACCCTACAACATGCCCATGCTGAAAAAGATGATGCAGAAAGGCTGTAACCTGATTGATTATGAATGCATTGTAGATGATCAGGACAAACGGCTGATCTTTTTCGGTAAATTTGCCGGTCTTGCCGGCATGATCAATGCGCTGTGGAGTATGGGCGAGAGGCTCAAAGAATACGGTTATGCCGATAACGCCTTTCTGAAGATCAAACAGTCACAACATTACACTTCCCTTAAAGAAGCAAAAAGGGCCGTTTCGATGGTTGGGCGGCATATTGCTGAAAATGGCCTGCCAGACGACCTGATTCCGCTGACGATCGGCTTTACCGGTTATGGCAACGTGTCAGTCGGCGCACAGGAGATCGCAAACTTACTGCCATCCAAGGAGATCACACCAGGACAATTGCTGGAATTGGAAAGCCGGGAAACCCTGCCCAACAACATCATCTATAAAGTGATCTTCAAAGAGGAAGATATTTCAAAACGGAAAGACGGTAGCGCTTTTGAGCTGCATGACTATTATAACCACCCGGAAAAATACGAAAACATTTTCGGTCAGTATATACCACACTTGTCCATACTGATGAATTGCATGTACTGGGACAGCCGTTATCCGCGCATTGTGACAAAAAATTATTTAAAAAAGCTTTACAGTGCAGGCCGTCCAAAACTCACCGTCGTTGGTGATGTGACATGCGACCCGGATGGCTCGGTTGAATGCACCCACAAAGGGACAGCCATTGAAGACCCGGTATTTGTCTATGATCCCCAAACCGGCAGGCCTGCCATGGGGTTCAAGGGACATGGCATCCTGGTGATGGCGGTTGACATCCTGCCCAGCGAACTGCCAAGGGACGCATCCATGGCTTTTTCAGATGCCCTGTTTCCCTTTATCCAGCCCATTGCCACCGCCGATTATTCTGCCTCCTTCGAGGACCTGAAGCTGCCGGCAGCCATCAAAAGAGCACTGATATTGCACAAGGGACAGTTAACACCTGATTATGAATATATCAGGAAATACCTCTGAAACACCGTCCACCTGCTTTTGGGGAATAACTGGATGCAGTGAAGATTACCGAAAATGATGCGGGAGAAAATGAAGAATAAAGAATGCAACAGGATTGCCGGCGGACATGGAACCGGTACCTGATCTGTTTCCCGCCACACAAAAACCAAAACGATAAAATGTAGAATAATTCAACAATATAAATGCTTAAAATTCTGGATATGAAGAAAGTACTTATTCTTGGAGCGGGGATGGTGGTAAAGCCGATCGTCACCTATTTACTGGAGAAAGATGTTCGTGTGACCGTGGCGAGCAGGACAAAATCCAAAGCTGAAGCCATGATCAATGATCATCCCGGTGGCACTGCGCTTCAATGGACGGTTGATGACTCCCCCGCACTCGACAAAATGGTTGCGGAAAATGACCTGACAGTCAGTTTATTGCCATGGATACACCATATCATGGTGGCCAGGCACTGCATAAGGCATCAAAAGAACATGGTCACCACTTCTTATGTGAAGCCGGAGATGAAGGCCCTTGACCAGGATGCCAGGGATGCAGGGATCATCATTTTGAATGAGCTGGGACTTGATCCGGGCATCGACCACATGTCGGCCATGCGTATCATCGACCATGTTCATGGGAAAGGTGGTAAGATAGAGGAGTTTTACAGCATCTGCGGGGCTTTGCCTGCTCCTGAAGTCGCCGGCGACAACCCCTTCAGGTACAAGTTCTCATGGAGTCCGAAGGGTGTGGTGCTTGCAGGGAACAATGACGGGCGTTATTTGCGCCACGGAAAAGAAGTGGTTGTCCCCACAGAAAACCTGTTTAAAGACCCTCTCTCCATCAATTTCCCCGATGTGGGGAAGCTGGATATTTATCCCAACCGCAACAGCATGCCTTACATTGACCTGTATGGTATTCAGGAAACCAGGACGATGATGCGCGGCACTTTCCGTTATCCGGGCTGGTGCGAGAGTATGGATGCCATGAAGTCACTGAAGCTGATCACCAACGATACCTATGATTTCACGAACAAGACCTATGCTGAAATGGTTGCCATGCTTATAGGCGAACAGAATGCAGGCGATATAAATCAAAAAGTGGCTGACTACCTCAACATTCCCGTTCAATCCTATGCCATTGAAGCCATGGCATGGCTGGGCCTGTTTGAAAACAAACGCATGAACCGCCGCCACGACACGCCTTTCGAGATTGTTTCGGACCTGATGATAGAAAAGATGATGATCGGCAAGGATGAGCGCGACATGGTAGCCATGCAGCATGTGTTCCTGGTGTCCTATCCCGGTGGCAAGAAAGAGGTGATTAAATCGTCCATGCTGGACTCCGGCACCCCGGCAACCGACACGGCAATTGCACGCACTGTGGCACTTCCGGCAGCTGTAGCTGTGGATATGATACTGGACGGGCAGATTGCCGAGAAAGGGGTTCATATACCCGTTATTCCGGCTATCTACCATCCGATCCTGGATGCGCTGGAACAAATGGATATTCGCATGGAAGAGGAATATGGCCTGCCGGAAAGTGAGATCATTCAATAGTATCCGCCAAAGGTTTCCTGTTGTTGATTCCCTGTCAAGCGCTTCCGCTTACCGCAAATGACATGGGTCGCCCTGGCTGCGTCACGGACAGTGACAGCATGCTGGTCATTTGGGGGAATGTATGTTTTGTGATATCCAGTCAGCTATCTTACGGTCATTTGACAGATGCGGGACTTTATTTTGTCCGCCCAGTTTGCCGATCGACTTCATGTACTTTTTGAAGGTGTTGGCCGGGACTTTTTGCACCATTGCGTGTTGCAGGATATTGCCCGTTACCAGGTCCTTGTAATAGGGGTTTCTCTTCTGAAGAGCTTCATCAAGGACTTTGGCAAAGCGTTCCAGCTCTTCCGGCTCCTTGCTGAACTCTACGAACCATTGGTGACAAGGCAACCCTTCCGGATTATCTACCAGGGGAGCCAGGTGAAATTCCGAAACCAGTGCACCGGTTTCTTTTACCGCTTCTGTCATCGCATCATCCACCTCCTGGGCGATCACATGCTCGCCAAACGCCGAAGTGAAGTGGCTCAGGCGGCCGGTGGAAACAAAACGGTAAGGGTTCAGCGATGTGAAGCGCACCGTATCCCCGATATTATAACCCCACAGCCCGGCATTGGTGTTGAGTATCATCACATAGTTCACTCCCGTTTCCACATCGGCCAGTGACATACGGGGCGGATCTTCATCATGGAACCGGCCGGCCGGAACGAACTCGTAAAAGATACCCCCATCCGGAATCAACAGCAACCCTTCTGAAGGCCATTCATCCTGAAAGCCGATAAAGCCCTCCGAAGCAGGAAAGGTTTCCAGCGACGGGACATCCTTTCCCATTAACTCATAGAATTTTTTCTCATAAGGCTGAAAGTTTACCCCCCCATAAACAAAGAGTGAGAACCCGGGAAATATATCAGAAACCGCCGATTTTCCCGTTTTTTCCAGCAACCTTTCAAAATACATCTCCACCCAGGGTGGGATGCCGCTGATCAGGCTCAGGTTTTCATCTTTGGTCTCCTCAACGATGGCATCCAGTTTTTCTTCCCAGTCGGGGATACAATTGGTGTCATAGGATGGCAGCCGACGCCTGCGCAGGTATGCCGGCACATGCCTGTGAGAGATCCCCGACAGCCTCCCTGTTGGGATGTCGCCGCTGGTGTCGAGCTCAGGGCTCCCTGAGATGAAGATCATCCTGCCTCGCAGGAAGTCCGTGCGGCCGGTCTTCAGCAAATACATCAGCAGGGCATGCCGCGCCGAGTGGACGTGATACGGCATGGATTCCCTTGTAATGGGGATGTATTTGGCGCCAGAGGTGGTGCCGGAGGTCTTTGAAAAATACATGGGATAACCGGGCCAAAGCACATCCTTCTCCCCTGCCACCACCCTGTCAATGTATGACTTTATCCCTTCATAATCACGGATGGGGACCTGCTTTTTAAATGACCCGTAATCTTCCAACCCCTCAAAATGGTGGTCGCGTCCAAAAACCGTTTGCCGGCCTTTGGCGATAAGGTGTGCAAACACCTTTTCCTGCAAGCCGACAGGATCGCGGTACCACCGGTTGAAGCGGGACTTGCTCAACCTGGCGAATAGTTTTGCTCCTGTGGAAATAAGCATAAAAACACTAATTTTCGTTGTATTCTTCTATTGGAATCAATAACTGGCTGATAAGGTGTACATACACCTCTATGCCCTTATCGAGGGCGTCAACAGGAAAACGTTCATCAAAATAATGGATGGACTCCATCAGCTCTTCAGACATCATTGCAGGCAGGAGTCCGTAAGCAGGGATCCCCTGCCGTCGGAAAAAACGGTTGTCGTTGATGGCGACAAACATAAAGGGCACAACCAACGCATCATCAAAAACCTCCCTAATACTGTTCTCCATGGCCTTATAAAAAACACCCTGATCGGAGACAGGGGTCCCGGGACTGGCCCGGATCACCTCAACATTCACATCGTATGGGGACACAATGCGTTGTATATGGGCAAGGAATTCGTCTTCGTCGGTTTCCGGTAAGAGGCGGCAGTCAAACACCGCCCGGGCATGTGCCGGGATCTGGTTATAGGCGCCCTCAGCACTTGTCAGGCTGGTCAGGGAAAGGGTGTTGGTCAGCATCGAGGCGATGAGAGGGTCGTTGCGGACAAAACGGCCAAACAAGGGCCCGTAAAAATCAATGTTGCGCATCACCCTCCTCCTGAACCCTCTCTCATGTCTGGCCAACTGATCCATGGTCTCCCTGACAGTCGACGATACGGTGATCTTTGGCCTGGCTTCCAGCAACGCACCGGTGGCCTCAACAACCTCCTTGGTGGGATAGCGCTTCCTTGGCACAGAACCATGTCCTGAAGCTTCAACCTTCGACTCTATGGCAAGAAACATCCTGCGCTTCTGCGCCACACCCAGGCCAAACACCGGCTTTTCCGGTTCAGCGCCGAGAAGGCCCGTTATGCCAGCCCCACCTTCACCATACACCACCACAGGATTCAATTCGCCGAGAAACTTCTCAGCAATGATCCTGGCGCCCTTATCCCCACCCGTCTCTTCACCTGATACAGCCAAAAGACTGACATTGTAAGGTAAGTCCCGCGCAGCAGCCTTCTCCACAAACTGCAATATTGCCAGTACCTGCATCACCCCCATCGCCTTGTTGTCGATGGCACCACGACCCCACACCATGCCGTCCGCTATCTCACCCGAAAAAGGGGGATGGGTCCACCCATCCTCATCGCCGGCCGGCACCACGTCAATATGTGTCAAAAAGACAATATTGGGTTTTCCTTTTTCGAGGGGATACAGGGAGGCGGCAAAATTATAACTGTCTTCCTCATCGGTAAACACATGGACGTGCAGACCATGGTCGCGGCAAAACCGGGCAAAAAACTCACCGGCTTCTTTCTCTTCACCCGACACGGAGGGGATTTGAACATAAGAACTCAATAAGTCGGCGGGGTTTGTTCCGGCAGACTGGTCACCGAAAGCATATACTTTGCCAAACAACAAAAATACCAGCAGGGCAGATAGAAAAATTAGGCTGCGAAAACAATAAATGAAAAGTTTACCCTTGATTGACCGAAGTTTTTTGTCGGGAAGAAGATCTGAAACCATATTGTGAACTATAAGAGTAGCTGCTGACAATTTCTGTAATAACAAACACAGATTATAACATACGATACATGAAGCCAATTAAGAATTGGCTCAATCATTTTGCTTTAAAAATAACGCGTACCCTTCGTTGTTATTCTTACGCATAAAAGTAATAAAAATATGACACAAAGATCTTGCCTGCTATACCCAGAATAAAAACCACTCATGAAAAGAAATGAACTGCCAGTTTTTGTTTTGTATGATATATACCCGCTTCTGATGCATCTGCCAGTTATTTGCAGAGACAGAACCGGGTCATTCGGATGAACCGGTTCATGTGAAAGCGCAGCGGTTCTTCCTGTAAGCGTTCATTTTGTAAATTTTTTCAAACAAAATGAATTTTTTTACAGGAAAAACAAATTAAATGGTGAATTAATAAAATAACAATATATTCGTAGACCCAACCTGTTTTAATCTTTACCAATTCCTCGTCCACAAACATGAAAAGATCCAGTGAAAATTCATTTAAAACAAGAAGTTTATTCACGATTCTGGTAATTGCATTCGCTCTGTTGCAACCTTTGACTGCTGCATTAAGCCAGGAAAAGCAAATTGTCAACACCATAACCGGGCCTGATGGTCAAAGGCATACGCTGACCGAAGGGCATGCAACTTTTGTAAGCCATGGCGACAGTATTGTTGATAAGTTCGTCACCCACCCTGAAGGGGATTCGCGGATCATTGTCCAGTTTGCATCCCCTCCCCTGTCCTCTCTGCGCGCATCAGGCAGGATCCCTTTCCCCGGCGAGCAGGAGGAATTAAGAACGCAAATCCATGCCGAGCAGGACCTTTTTCTTTCCGACCTCGCACGAATAGAGAGGATGATTGATATTGACACCGGAGAGCCCTATACCCGGGACGGCCGCCTCCATTTTGTTTACAAAAAGGTATTCAACGGCGTATCACTCACGGCAAAACAAGCGGTAACAGCCGAGATCCAATCCTTGCCTTATGTCAGGAAAGTGCATGCTGACGAAACGGTATATGCGCTGATTGATCAGAGTATTGGTATCATAGGGGCAAACGACATATGGTCCGATTACAACATTACGGGAGAAGGGATCGTGGTTGGAATTCTTGACACGGGCATAGATTATATGCATCCTGATCTGGGCGGGGGATTGGGGCCGGACTATAAAGTGATGGGTGGCTACGATTTTGTTAATGGCAACAATGATCCGATGGACGACCACAGACATGGGACGCACGTAGCAGGGATTGTGGCAGCCAATGGGCAGCTGCAGGGTGTGGCGCCAGATGCCCGGCTTGTCGGGTATAAGGTGCTTGATCATGAGGGATACGGATATGCTTCCTGGATCATTGCGGGAATAGAGCAATCGGTCATTGATGGGGTAGACATATTAAATGTCAGCCTGGGCGGCCCCGGCAGTCCGGACGACCCCATGTCGCAGGCCAT
>SLCY01000036.1 GCA_007125585.1 Bacteroidales bacterium | reverse complement strand
TTCAAATATAAAATTTAATTTATTAAATAACAAAGATTTGGTAAATTAGCTTATAGATTAAACATCTATGCGCTTCATTGTTATCTTATATGTACTATTGCATCTGGCCCTTCCGGTTGCTGCTATGCTGCCGCCAAATCTTACGGGGCGCATTTTCGACAGCAGCACCATGGAGCCATTGCCGGGGGCAACCATCATTGATGGCCAGGGGCATGTTGCGAGCAGCGATGCAACAGGGCATTTTTCACTCCGCCTGCCTGCGGGAAAACAGGTCATCATCTTCCAATATGTGGGATACAAAACGGTCACCAAAACACTGATGATCCATCCTGACAGCTTATTGCAGGCTGACATTGCGATGGAGGCTACGGCAACGGAGATTGACCAGGTGATCGTCACTGCAGAGAGGGTTGCACAAAGGGTGTCGGAATCGACAGTTTCGGTGAGTATCCTCCGGCCGGAAAAGATAGCCGCGGCACACCTGACCGATGCCAGGGAGATCCTGAACAGGTCATCCGGCATTGAAGTGCTCGACGGCCAAGCCTCCATTCGCGGGGGGAGTGGCTACAGCTACGGTGCCGGCAGCCGGGTGCTCATACTGATCGATGGCCTGCCTGCACTTACCCCCGATGCGGGCAGCATCAGATGGCATTCCCTGCCACTGGAAAACATTTCACAGATCGAAGTGATCAAAGGTGCTTCTTCGGTGCTTTACGGCTCATCCGCACTCAATGGCATTGTAAACTTCCGCACCGCAGAGGCTACCCCTGAAGGAAGGACAGCATTTTATGCTGAAACAGGTGTGTTCGGCAGGCCGCGGCGAAACAACTGGCTATGGTGGGATTCACCAAGGACATTCCACAAGACATCCTTCTCTCATAGCAAAAAATACGGGCGCACCGATCTTAGCCTGGGAAGCTTTGTAATGCTGGACAACGGTTACCGAAAGCTGGACGATGAAAAGCTGGGGCGTGCAAACTTTCACCTTAGGCGCAGACACTCTAATATCGAAGGCCTAAGCTATGGCATGGCAATGAACGGTGGCATGGTCGACAAACATGACTTCCTGCTATGGGAAGATGCCGACCATGGTGCCCTGAAGCAAAATCCAATGACTGCCTCTCAGATGCGGGGGCTTTTTCTCATGGCAGATCCTTTCGTCAGCTTCAAACATGAAGACAGACAAACCCATGATCTGAAGATGCGCTTCCAGGCATCCGATAACAAATTCAGGGAGGATGACCAAAATAACAGCAGGACACGATCGCTCTATGCGGAATACCAGGCATGGCTCCGTTTAGATGACGTCCTTAGCCTGAATACTGGGTTGTCATGGTATAACAGCCAAATTCATTCAAACCTTTACGGGGATCACCGGGGACAAAATATGGCAGCGTATGCCCAGGCCGACCTCCGCCCATCCGAAGAACTGACGCTGGTTGCGGGAGTACGCCTCGAACACAATGCCTTAAACGACATCAGCGACAAGCTGAGGCCCCTGTTCAGGGCAGGTGCCAACTACCGTCTGCGTAAAGCAACGTTCCTTAGGACCTCCTTCGGACAAGGTTACCGGTATCCGTCCATCGCAGAAAAACATGCTGCAACCACCATAGGGGCCGTCCGCATCATCCCCAACCCCGCTATACAACCCGAATCAGGATGGAATGCTGAGGTGGGCGTGAAACATGGGCTCCTGACAGCTGGACTCGACGGGCTGATAGACCTGGCTATATTCTACGGACAAAACAAAGACATGATCGAATACGTGTTTGGCATCTATCGCAATCCCCAAACCAGAGAATTTGAACCCGGCTTCAGGGCAACAAACATTGAACATTCAAGGGTGTACGGGACAGAACTCGAAGTGATCCTGAATCATACCATTGGCCGGTTTTCAAACACTGCCTCAGGCGGCTATGTATTTATGGTGCCGGTGGAGTTTAACCCATATACTTACAAAAATACCGGCGAACACCTGAAGTTCCGCAGGAAACACTCGCTGTCACTTACCTTTGCCACAGCACTTGAACAATTCGAAGCAGGAATACAGCTTTACGCAAGTTCAAAAATACTGGCCATCGATGACGTGTTTCTCAATCCCATAACCCGCGAACACATACTTCCCGGTTTTTATGATTACTGGCAAGAGCATAATACAGGCCATATACTTCTAGACTTCAGTATTTCTTACCGGATCACCCCGGGAATAAAACTCTCCATAGCCGTCAAAAACCTGACCAATACAGAGTACATGGGACGACCCGGAGACATTCGTCCGCATCGCCATTTCAGCACACGCATCACCCTGCTGAATTAAGCCCCACACACACATCATAAACTCTACATTTATATTAAGCGCGTATTAATATATTGATTTATACTCTACATTATTATTTTATTAGTTTGTTTTTCAGTTTATTATATTTTTTTATTTTACTACATTACCAAATTGAACAATTCAGGCACACTAAACATTTAATAAGTAAAAAAAGCAAATTTCGTCATATATTTGTCCCGTAAAAAAACACAAGCACCTCCCCTATGAAACCCTTTAAGCATGCCAACAAATCGATCGATCTGATCGACAAATTCCTCGACACCATTGATCAGGGAGCCCTGATATTCAAGGAGGGCGTCAAAAACTACCTCTACGGCAACCGGGATAGTTTTGTAGACAACCTGAAAACCTTGTCTTCGCTGGAAACCGATGCCGATATCACCCGCAAAAAGGTTGAAAACATTCTCTACACCCAATCCCTGATGCCCCAGTTGCGCGGTGATATCATGCGCTTGCTCGAAGAACTCGACAACATCATTGACCTGGCCAAGACAAACCTGTTTCAGTTCGATGTGGAGGTTCCCAATATTCCTGCCGAACTGAACCAGGATCTGGTAAAACTCACAGAACTATCCTGTTCTGCCATTGAATCGGTAGTACCTGCAGCCAGGGCATACTTCAGGAGTCCTGAGTTGGTCAAAGAAAAGATCCACCGGGTATATTTATATGAAAAAGAAGCCGATAAACTGGCAGACTCCATCAAACGCCGTGTTTTTCAGGAATTACCCATACAAAAATTGAGTGAAAAATTCCACTTGCGTTATTTCACGCTGCACATTGAGAAAATTTCGGATGCGGCTGAACGGGTGGCCGATGTTTTGTCGATCATGGCCATAAAACGCACCACATAAAACAGGTTTTTAGATGTTGTTTTTGGTATTTCTGTCGAGTGGTTTATTGCTGGGTTGGTCACTGGGATCCAACGACGCAGCCAATATTTTTGGCACCGCCGTTGGCTCACGCATGATCAGCTTCAAGCGGGCAGCCTGGATCGCAAGCATATTTGTCATCCTGGGAGCTGTGTTTCAGGGACGCGGTGCATCAGATACCTTATCCAGCCTGGGTGAGGTAGATGCACTGGGAGGTGCGTTTACAGTGGCTTTATTTGCCGGATTTACCGTATTCCTGATGACACGCTCCCGCCTTCCTGTTTCTACAAGTCAGGCAGTGGTCGGTGCAATCATTGGCTGGACCATGTTTACCGGTCATGATACGAATTTTGGAGTGCTCACCAAAATTGTAGGCACCTGGGTAAGCGGACCGGTACTCGGAATGTTTTTTTCAGCCATACTATACATATTGCTGCGCCGAACCCTGCGCCGGACCAAAATACACGTGATCAAACAGGATACCTATATCCGGATTGCACTGATCATGGCAGGGGCCTTTGGTGCCTACAGCCTGGGGGCAAACAATATTGCCAACGTTATGGGGGTATTTGTCCCATCAGCCCCCGACATTTTACTCAATTTCGGATTCTTTACCATCGACGGCGTACAGGTTCTGTTCCTTTTGGGCGGCCTGGCCATCGCCGTGGGCATTTTCACCTACAGCGAACGGGTCATGCAAACCATTGGCCGCGGCATCCTGGCCCTGACTCCCGAAGCGGCTTTGGTGGTTGTACTGGCACAGGCACTGGTCTTGTTTCTGTTTTCTTCGATTAATTTTTCGAATTTTTTGGTATCCATTGGCTTGCCTCCCATGCCCCTGGTGCCGGTATCAAGCACCCAGGTGGTCATCGGAGCGGTGCTGGGCATCGGTTTAATCAAAGGGGCACGTGAAATACAACTGAAAACCCTCGGCGGAGTGGCATTGGGCTGGATAATTACCCCTGTTACCGCAGGCATTTTCACCTATTTTGCCCTGTTTTTCGTGCAGAATGTGTTTGGGATGACCGTTACCAGTACGCCACCCGAAACCATTCCAGCCCCGTCTCCCGACATTGCAGAAATGCCGGTTGTGGGAGATGCCGTAAGGCATGTGAACCTGATATTGCCCGGCTTGCTGGTCTTAGCCATGCTGGTCATTGTGATCCTGATTTATTTGTTCTTTCGCCAGCAAAAAATGCGCCTGAAAACAGAGAACGAACTGTTGATGCAACAAAACCAGTACTTTAATTCACAAAAAGCATTGAATGAGCTGGAGATCAACACCATTCAAATGGAAAACACCATGTTGGCCAACAAGCTGGAATTAAAGCGGCAGGAGTACAATAATATACTGATGAACATCAGTGACCAGCGTAAATTCCTGGAAGATGTTTCCCAACAGATTAGCCGGCTGATCGGTGAAAAGGATGTCGATAAAAGGGACAGGGACCTCAGGGAGTTATCGGCCAAACTGAAACAGCGCATGTCATTCACCAGGGAGATCGATGACTTTTACGGCAAGATCGAACAAACCCATAAAGACTTCATTGTGAAGCTAACAGAGCGATTCCCTGACCTGACACCCAAGGAAAAACGACTGACCATTTTGTTGCGACTGGGTCTTTCATCAAAGGAAATTGCTACCCTGATGAACATTTCACCCAAGAGTGCGGAGATTGCCCGATACCGCCTGCGGAAAAAACTGGGGCTTAAAGCACGTGAAAATATGTATGAATTTTTAACAAATCTTTAACCTGGATGTTAAC
>SLCY01000100.1 GCA_007125585.1 Bacteroidales bacterium | reverse complement strand
CTTTACCCTGCGCAGGCCTATCCGGCCGGCACGACGGCATGCCTCTTTTCATTCATTGATTACTGCCGTCCGGGGGCCTGCTTTCGTTCACCCGCCCTGGTAAAGGGGCCTTGTTTTTGACACAGATCCATCAAAGGCGGATTTATCCCCCCACAGGGCCGGCCTTTTACATGTTTGCAGTTGCCCACACTGTTGAAACTGTCTTTCGTTCCTTCGTTCCATCGTTCCCCCGCTCCATCGCTCTTCCGTCATCCGTCAACACAAAAGATGCTGGTGGTTTTTACAGAAAAAAACATGATGATGTATTTCCAAAGCATTTATTTGCTTTTGTTTTGTACTTTTGTGGATCACAATGTTTGGATGGTCTTGGCCTGTGAAACATACCGCGCACCAGAGAGAGCCGTTGCACAACAACTTCTCAGGGATACAATAAACGGAAAAACCCGGACAGACCTCGCCGTCTTATAATGGACTCGCCCGGTGCCCCGGTTCCAAAGTCAGTATTTTGAGATGTTTCAAAATGTATGCACCGTATTCAAAACAATAAGACCATGAGGGACCCATTGTATGCAAGAAATATGCAAGCACCTGGTGTTGCTGCAGGATGTAAACTTGTTAAGGACTTGACGCCATAAGGGCCGGGAGTCCGGATACCAGGACCATGGTCGTAAGCAAAGGATGATGAACGAACGAAATTTATCGAAAACAACATACGTTCTGTTAGTGTACCCCGGTTCAATAACAACCATAAAAACCATTGGTCTATGATTCGTTTTTTTGTCGTGCTGGTCCTGTTTTTCCCCCTGTCTGCTCTTGCACAGGACGCCATGCCCTGGAGCCTTGAAGATTGTGTGAACCATGCCAGGGAAAACAACCTTCGCATACAGCAACAGAAACTGGGCGTGGATGTTGCGCGGGAAAACCTTCGGCAAAGCCAGGCCGAGCGCCTGCCCAACCTTAACACCGGTGCTTCGCACAGCTTTAACTATGGCCGGACACTTGACCCCATCACCAATGAGTTTGTTACCGAAAGGGTACAGACAAACAACTTCAGCCTGAGCAGCGGCATGATCCTTTTCAGTGGGTTCCAGGTCCGCAACAGCATTGCCAAAGACCGCTATGACCTTCAGGCCAGCGAATTTGATGTTGCAGCCATGGAGAACGACATATCCCTGGCCGTTGCCTCGGCCTACCTGCAGATCCTTTTCAGCAAAGAGATGGTGGAGGTCGCTGCCAGCCAGCTTGACATCACCCGGCAACAGGTTGAACGCACCAGGAAGCTGGTGGATGCAGGGACCCTGGCAAGGGGAAGCTTGTTGACGATTCAGGCACTGGAGGCTTCTGAAGAACTTCAGCTTGTCAACGCAGAAAACCAGCTCCGCATTGCCTACCTTGACCTTATGCAGTTGCTTGACCTGCGCGAAGACTTGGCTTTTGAAGTGGTGGTGCCGGACATTGACATCATCCCGAGCGAAACCGTAGAGTATTCGCCTCTACAGATCTATGATACGGCGGCACAGATACAGCCCGATATCCGTTCGGCCGATATCCGGGTGGCCAGTGCCGAAAAAAGCTACGAGATCGCCCGGGGTGGACGCAGCCCGCGACTTTCTGTCAGCGGGAGCATGGGAACAGGATACTCTGAGGCAAGACTGGAAATTGCCGAGGTGATCGAGGCTGACCCTCAACAGATCGGCCAGACCGCCTCAGGCGAAGCCGTATTTGCACCCTCTTTCAACTATGAAACACAGGTGATCCCGTTCCGTGACCAGATCGAAGAGAACCTGAACAGAAGCATCGGCCTCTTCCTGCAAATACCGATCTTTAATAATTTCCAGGTGCGATCCAATATCAGCCGTTCCAGGATATCACTGGAAAACGCCCGGCTGCAAAGACAGATCGTCCGCGACCAGCTATACAAAACCATTGAACAATCCCACCAGGATGCCCATGCCGCCCTGCAACGCTACAAGGCGAGCGAAAAAAACGTACAGGCGCTTGAAGAGGCATTCAGGTATACCGAACAGCGGTTCAACGTCGGCATGGTGAACACACTTGAATACAACGATGCCAAGAACCGCCTGACAATAGCACAGTCAGAACTCCTGCAGGCCAAATATGAATACGTCTTCCGGGTGCAGATACTGGATTTCTATATTGGGAACCCGATCAGCCTGCGGTAACAACAGGACCCGATGCATGGCCTTTCGGCCATTCAACCCCTCTTTATGAAACGTCAAAGAACAAAAAATAAGCAGACAACACCATAAAAATGAAGAACAAAGCATTAAAGATTGCCCTGATTGTTTTGGCCGCCCTTGTTTTATTTGTAATAATCAGTCGCAGGGCGGGCTGGGTCGGTTCTGACGAGGGCCGGCGCGTGTCGGTGGAGCAGTCCGAACGGCGCAACATTGTTGAGATCGTCACGGCCAATGGCCGGATAAGGCCGGTTACAGAAGTGAAAATGGCCCCCGATGTCTCCGGGGAGATCATCGAGCTATTTGTGAAAGAAGGGGATTATGTGGAAAGGGGCCAACTCCTTGCCAGGATCAACCCCGACATCTATGAGTCAGCCCTCGACAGGATGGTGGCAGCCCTGAACACCTCCCGGGCGAACCTGGCCAATGCCCGCGCCAGGGTCCTGCAGACCGAAGCCCAGTATGTCAATGCACGTGCAAACTATCAGCGCAACAAACGATTGTTCGAAGAAGATGCCATCTCAGAGTCAGAGTATGACACTGCACGATCAAGTTATATGGTCGCCGAAGCCGAGGTGGAAGCCAGCAGGCAAAGCGTGATTGCCAGTGAATACCAGGTGAAGAGCGCCGAAGCAGGTGTTACGGAAGCCCGTGACAACCTCTCCAAAACAAATCTCTTCGCACCAATGAACGGTACAATATCCAGGTTGGATGCTGAAATCGGCGAAAGGGTGGTGGGGACCTCCCAGTTTGCAGGAACAGAGATCATCCGGATTGCCAACCTCAATGTGATGGAGGTGATGGTGAATGTGAATGAGAACGATATCGTACGTGTGAATGAAGGAGATACCTCCATGATCGTGGTCGATGCATTCTTTGGCGAACGTTTCAGGGGACTGGTCACCTCCATAGCGAATTCCGCTGCGCGGGAAGTGGGCCCCGACCAGGTGACCAATTTTGAAGTGCGCATTCGCATGCTGAAGGAGTCGTATGAACACCTTCTCAGGGAAGACCGGCCACATCTTTCTCCATTCCGGCCGGGGATGTCAGCCACAGTGGATATACGTACACATAGTGCCATGGGTGTGGTTTCTGTGCCCATACAGGCCGTCACCACGCGGGCAGGGACTCCTCCCGGAAGAAATGATGAGGAAGAAGGTGCTCCGGATGATGAAGCGTCCTCACGTCCGAAAGAATATGTGTTTGTGTATGAAGAGGGCAAGGCCAGGCAAATGGAAGTGCGTTCCGGCGTTCAGGATAACCAGTATATTGAGATCACAGAAGGCCTGGAGGAAGGGCAGCAGGTGATCACCGGCCCATACCGGGTGGTTTCCCGTGAACTGGACGATGGGGACAAGGTCATGAAAGTAACCCGGCAGGAACTGTTCAGGTAATGACCACACTGCTAAACATAGAGACCTCTTCGCTGGTGTGCTCCGTTTGTATTTCCCGCGACACCAGGGTCATCGCCCGGCGTGAGGACCGCAGCACGGAGTATTCCCATTCGTCCCTCCTGATGGTTTTCATTGAAGAGGTCCTGAAAGAGGCGGGGCTCAAACCGGCGGAGATCTCCGCGGTAGCTGTGAGCCAGGGCCCGGGATCATATACAGGCCTGCGAATAGGGGTGTCGGCCGCCAAAGGCTTCTGTTACGCACTGAATATCCCGCTTATCGCCGCAGACACAATGCGCGCCCTTGCCGAAAACGCCCGTCAACAAATGAATTCGCTGAAAGACAGACAGGGGCCCGCTGAAAACAGGCTCTTGTACTGTCCCATGATAGACGCCCGCCGTATGGAGGTGTATTATGCCTTGTTCTGCGAAGACCTGTCAACGGTACAAAACACCCGGGCACAGGTGGTGAACGAGAATACATTCAGCGAGCTGTTGCAGGAAAACAAAGTGGTTTTCTTCGGAAATGGTGCGCAAAAATGCAAGAAGGTGATACATGGCCCGAACGCTGTGTTCCTTCCGGAGGTGTGGCCTTCGGCACAGGGCTTGATCAAGGAGGCCGAATACAAGTTCCGCCAGGGCGAATTTGTTAACCTGGCCTATTATGAACCCTTTTACCTGAAAGACTTTGTGGCCGGAAAGCCAAAAGTGAAAGGATTATATCCATAAATCCTTACCTTTGTGTAAAGCCGGAAACGTATGTGGTCAAAAATACCGTCTTTCTTTAAAAACAAATACCTCCTGGTGCTGGTCGTGGTGCTGGTCTGGCTGCTGTTCTTCGACAACCATAACTTCATTCAGCACTGGCGCATGCATCGACAACTCAACGAGCTGCGGCAGGAACGCGAGTTTTACCTTGAAGAGATAGAGCGCGACAGCCTCGCCCTCGATAAGCTGAAAAACGACCCCGACGCCCTGGAACGTTATGCGCGCGAGAACTATCTCATGAAAAAAGAGGGGGAGGATGTGTATATTGTCGTGGATGACTGAACAAACTGACCCCCATCCGCAGCCATGTTTTCCTTTCTGCCGTCTTAAAACCTTCGCCTTTGTCAGGGGCAATGATTGACAATGCCCTCGTTCCGCTGACAGCCCCGGTCTGTGGGGCATGTCGAAAATCAATCAATCAATGCTTTTCACACCGGGTCAGCATTAAAGATCACCCGCACCGCTTTCCACCGCCCTTCTTTCTGAAAATCCGCAACAACCTGTTGCAGCTTGCGCTTCTCGTCTGCGAGCCGCGGGCTGCGATCGAACTTTACAAGGGTGTTTTTGATGTATTGGTTTCGGATGCGGGCAATGACGGGATATTCCGGTCCCAACACTTTTTTGGGGAATGTTGTTTTTAACCTGTCAGCCAATGTTTTGGCAGCCTCATTCAACAGTTCATGGTCGGCATGCAGCGCGGTGACCATCACAAGACGGGTGAAGGGCGGGTAGTTAAACTGTCTCCTTTCGGCGATCTGTTGCCGGTACATGCCTTCATAGTCGTTCTCGGTGACCTGGCGTATGACAGGGTGGCCGGGATGAAAGCTCTGTATGACCACCTTGCCCCGTTTTTTGTAGCGGCCGGCACGGCCGCTCACCTGTGCCATCAACTGGTAAGCGCGCTCGTGAGAACGGAAGTCGGGAAAGTTCAGCATGTTGTCGGCGTTCAATATGCCGACCACCCCAACATTGTTGAAATCAAGCCCCTTGCTGATCATCTGCGTGCCCACCAGGATATCAACACGCCCCTTTTCAAAGTCTTCAATGATCTTGCGATAGGCGTTTTTCGAACGGGTGGTGTCCAGGTCCATCCTGGCAACAACGGCATCAGGGAAAAAGAGGGGCAACTCCTCCTCTATCTTTTCTGTGCCAAAGCCCTTCATTTTCAGTGCAAGAGAGGAACAGGAGGGACACTCTCCCGGCGGCGTGGTGGTATAACCGCAATAATGGCATTTCAGCTTGTTGATCTTTTTGTGGTATACCAGCGTCACATCGCACTGATGACATTCAGGCAGCCAGTTGCAGTGGTCGCACTCCAGACGGAGGGAGAATCCCCTGCGGTTCTGGAACAAAATCACCTGCTCTTTCCCGGCAAGGGCCTCCCTGATGCTCTCAAAAAGCAGGGGAGAGAAGTGTGACTTCATCGCCCTGCTGCGCGTGTCTTTCCGGAGGTCCGCCAAAAGGATCTCAGGCATCAGCAACCCCCCGTGACGCTTGTTGAGCCTTGCATAGCCAAACTTGCCTGCCTGAACATTTGAAAACACCTCCAGAGAGGGTGTGGCGGAGCCGAGCAGCACCTTCGCACCAAACATGGAGGCCAGGTAGATAGCTGCATCACGGGCATGGTAGCGTGGCGCCGGGTCGTGCTGCTTGAAGCTGGGTTCGTGCTCCTCGTCGATGATGATGAGACCCAGGTCGCGGAATGGAAGGAACATGGCCGATCGTGGCCCCAGTACCAAGTCGTACCGTATCTTTTCGTCGCCCGAGTCTATGCCACCCTGCAACAGGTTGTTCCACACCTCTGTACGCTCCATCGGGCTGAAACGTGAGTGGTAAATGCCGGCCCGGTGGCCGAAATGTTGTTGCAGGCGACGGATGATCTGGGTGGTAAGCGCAATCTCAGGCAACAGGTAGAGCACCTGCCGGCCCCTTGCAAGGGTTTCCCGGATAAGACGGATATACAACTCGGTCTTGCCACTGGAGGTAACGCCATGCAATAAAACCACATCATTGTTCCCCAGCCCTTTTTGCACATCCTGCCACGCCCTTTCCTGGTGTTCATTGAAGGTGACCTGCCGGTCAATGGCCGGCTGATGATCGAAATAACTCTGCACCTTCTCGTAGGTCTCGAAAACACCCTTATTCACCAGGGCATGCAGGGCGGCATCCCCTCCCTTGACGGGTCTTGTGACCGACACCCGGGCAACTTCCTTTGGTTGCCCGCCAAAAGGCTCCGCCAGCCTGATGTAGTTCATCAGCACCTCGAGTTGGCGCGGTGCCCGGCTTTCGCATGCATCAAAAACCTCCCTGAGCCTTTCCTCGTTGGCATGACTGCCGGTAAGGCGCACATGTTTTACCAGCCTCGGACGCCAGGGGTTGTCAAGCTCCTCTTTGGTCACCACCAAACCCTTTTCGATCATTGTCTTGATCAATGGCAGCACCCTGGGCAGGGATGTGGTGGCAGAAGCTTCCGAAAGGGTCATTTGCCTGTTTGCCTGCAGGGCGTCAAGCAGTGCTTGCTCTTTCTCACCCAAGACCTCCCGGCTTATGCTTGCGGAAGGGTTCAGCGCAATGCGTGTTTCGCCTGCCAGCTTCATGGCTGGAGGCAAGGCCGCACCCATCACATCGCCCTCTGTACAGAGATAGTAACCGGCGACCCATTCCCAGAAATCAAACTGTTTGCGCGTCACCACAGGGCTTTTATCCAGGATGGAATGGAGATACCTGGCCTGGAAACCCGAAGGCGGGCGATCGTGGAGATGCTTTACCAGTCCGGCGTACACCTTGTTGCGGCCAAAAGGGACCACCACGCGCTGGCCTTCGCGGATGCTGTCGTTCAGGTCAAAGGGCACACGGTAGGTGAAACAGCCTCTCAGCGGCAGCGGCAATAGGATATCCGCAAAAAGGGTTCGGCGTGTCACCACAAGTGCATCGGTTTTATTGTTTTCTTATCAGTCGCCCATACAAATGCCTACCCCCCGGGCTGACTTAACCAGGTCTGAATCCGGGTTCACGAAGTTATAATGGCTGAGCACCTCCTTGAAAGGGACGGTGACAATATGGGGATGACGATAAGCCACCATCTTGCCATACTCTTGGCGCAATACCATTTCAAAGGCTTCCACACCAAACTGGGTGGCCAGGATACGGTCGTAAGCGATGGGTGTGCCACCGCGCTGCAGATGGCCAAGAACGGTTTCACGCATGTCGGTCTCCAGCCCCGCCTTTTTTAATTCGTCCATGAGTTTAAAGGCAACGCCTCCCAGGCGAATGTTCTTGTATCCCACCTCCTTGCTCTCCTCGTAATGTATCTCACCACCCTTGGGCTTTGCCCCCTCGGCAATGACGATGATGGCATACCCCCGGCCCCGGTGGAAACGCGAATAAATCTTTTCCATCACCTTCTCGATGTCGTAAGGGATCTCCGGTATCAGGCAGGCATGGGCACCACCGGCAACAGCACTGTGAAGCCCGATCCAGCCGGCGTAGCGCCCCATCACCTCAAGGATGAACACGCGGTTGTGGCTGGCAGCGGTTGTCACCAGCTTGTCCACTGCCGTGGTGGCCTCCTGGACTGCAGTCTGGAACCCGAAAGTAAAGTCTGTCGCCGAAAGGTCGTTGTCGATGGTCTTGGGCACCCCGATGATGTTGCAGCCCTTTTCAAAAAGCTTTTGCGATATTTGCTGGGAACCGTCGCCGCCGATATTGATCACGGCATCCACGCCAAGGTACTGTAACCGCCTCAACATCTCATCGGAGCGGTCGGCGCTCCCCCAGGTGCCATCCGGATTTTTAATGGGCCAGGCAAAAGGGCCGCCCTTGCTGGTGGTGCCAATGATCGTCCCTCCCCGAATGTGTACCCCGGCCACCTCTTTCTCGCCCAGGACAACAACCTCGTTGGGCTCATTCAGCACTCCGTCAAACGCGTTGATGCTTCCAACAACCTCCCAGTCTCTCTCCTGGGACGCACGCAATACAATGGCGCGGATCACGGCATTCAGGCCAGGACAATCACCCCCGCCGGTTGCCACCAATACTCTCTTTCTCATAGTGTCTTTCATTAATTCGTGTTTTTAGTGATATGACTTGTCATACAAGCTGTGTTTATATTTCTGGGCGATGTTGTGACAAGGGCCGCGCGCCATGGTAACAAGACCACGGCAGTCCGTCAGATCCTTGTCCGCCTCTTTGCCGCTCCTTCTCCTTTGCGATCTTTCGTTCCGCGGACTTTTACCACATGTTCTTTTCGTTTCCCCTCAAACAGGTCGTACAGGTTAAAGGTACACCTGAGTGGGCCGTTGAAAACGGGGAACCTCGACGTTGGCTTGAGGCCTATATTTTTCATGGCATCCAGGTCTGCACTGATGATGCCCGCCCGGAACCCGGCAAAACGATGTTTCAGCGCATCGCCAATATGGATGTAGAGGGCCCGGACATCCTGTTTGCCCATTCGGTGACCATAAGGGGGGTTCAGCAGCAGCCATCCGGTTGCTTCTTTTGGATGGTAAGCGAAAAAATCGTTTTTCTGCACCTGTATGCTGCCCAGCAACCCGGCATTCATTACATTTTGCCGGGTGATGTCAAGCATGATGCCTTTGTTGTCGCTTGCAACGATACTGGCCTGCAGCGGCCTTTGCTCATCACGCGCCGCAGCCTGTTCCTCACGCATCAAATCTTCGCTGTAGTCATTCCAATGAGAAAATCCAAACCCCTTTCTCTCCCCGCCTGGCGGCATTTGTGCACTCATCATGGCGGCCTCGATGGAAAATGTCCCGCTGCCACACATGGGGTCGAGAAAGGGGCTTTTCATATCCCACCCCGACAGCATGATCAGCCCCGCGGCAAGCACTTCATTGATGGGCGCCTTTCCGCCCGATTTTCGATAGCCGCGCTTGAACAAGGGCTCTCCGCTGCTGTCGAGCGACACCTTGCAGCTGTCGCCCTGCACATTGACAACGATCCGTACCTGCGCCCCGGTGGTGTCTACGTCGGGACGCCCCCCACAAGTGTCATAAAAAACGTCAACGATGGCATCCTTGCTGAGCTGGGCCAGGAACATGGTGTTATTGAAGACGGCAGAATCATGCGCCGTGGCAATCACCGAGATGGTCTTGCCGGGAGAAAAAAGCCCGGGCCAGTCAATCTCACGCATCTGCCCATAGAACGACTCTTTCGTGTCAAAAAGGAAAGCATCCAGGGGCCGCAATATGCTCAGCGCAGCACGGCTCCGGATGTTGGCCTTGTACAACATGCGGCGGTCACCCTCAAACGAGACTGCCCGGCGGAGGGTTTCCACATTCCCGGCACCCATTGATAACAACTCCCTGGCCAGGACCTGTTCAAGGCCGGCAAAGGTTTTGGCGATGTATGTGTTGTCCTGGTCTTTCAAATGGCTTCCATTATTATTTTTTGATGGGCAATGGGCCGGTGGTTTCATATCTGCCGAACGCTCGTTCGGACGGGTCAACAATTGAATCCCTGCCTCCTGCTGGGTGTCAGCCCACCCCGCTGTCTGACATACAGCAGCCACTCCCCGGTGAACACCTTAAGGCGTCAAACCATCCGCCCATTGATGATCACCTCATCCACCTTGTTGCCTCCAAAGGCGTAAGGCAGGAAGGCATAGGACGGGATGCGTTTGGTGATGATCAGATTGGCTTTTTTCCCGACGGCAATACTGCCAAGCTCATCCTGCACACCCATGGCATAGGCGCCGTTTAGCGTTACCGCATGGATCACCTCTTCGGGGACCATCTTCATTTTGATACAACCGAGCGACATGATCAGTTGCATGTTGCCGGAGGGGGAGGAGCCCGGGTTGTAATCGCTGGCCATGGCCACCGGCAGTCCGCTGTCGATCATCCTGCGGGCGGGCGGATATTCAAGCTCCAGGAAAAATGCAGCGCCGGGCAACAGTGTCGGCATGGTGTCGCTCCCCAGCAGCGCCCTGATCTCCTCTTCGCCGGTAAACTCAAGATGGTCGACCGACAGGGCATTGTATTTCACCCCCACCTGTATGCCCCCTGAGAAGTCAAGTTCGTTGGCATGTATCTTGGGATGAAGCCCGTGCCTGATGCCTGCCATCAGGATGCGGTCTGTCTCTTCCCCGGTGAAAAAGCCGCGGTCGCAGAACACATCGATATAGTCTGCCAGCCCCTCACCGGCAACCTGGGGGATCATCTCTTCAATGACGAGTTTTACGTAATCTCCCTGGCGCGACTTGTATTTGGCAGGCACGGCATGTGCCCCCAAAAAGGTCGCCTTGATGGTGAGGGGGCTGAGCTCCTTCAACTGCCTGATCACGCGAAGCATCTTAAGCTCGCTTTCAGTGGTTAAGCCATAACCGCTTTTGATCTCGACAGCGCCGGTGCCCAGCATTTTGATCTCCTCCATGCGCTCCATGGCCTGCTCAACAAGTTCAGCCTCACTGGCCTCCTGCAGGCGACGGGCAGAATTCAAAATGCCACCGCCACGCCTGGCGATCTCTTCGTAACTGAGTCCCCGGATCTTGTCAATGTATTCGATCTCACGACTGCCGGCATATACAAGGTGTGTGTGCGAATCACAAAACGCCGGCATCACCATGCGGCCGGTTGCATCAATCTCTTGAACCCCCTGATGGCCAAGATAACGTGCAAACAGGCTGCCGGGAAGATCAGCCATGCTGCCCATTCCCCTGATATGGCCGTCTTCTATAAACAAAAACGCATTTTCAATGTGGGGAAGCACCGACATGCCGGCACCGCATACCTTCCTGCGCGGCTCCTCTTCTGTCTGAAGCAGTGCTTTGATGTTTGTGATGAGAATCTTCATAGGCATGATAGGCATGTATCGTATCTGGTCCGAATTTTTATACCCTGGCCAAAAGCACCCTTTCGTTGTGTTCAGCGGCAGGGACCGCGATGATGTTCCTGTGAAAACGCTATGGCTGGCGGATCAGCAACCAGGTGTCATCATAATCCGGGAAATTCGTCCGGATATTGCGTATGCGTGTTCTTGCGGCAACCTCTTCTTCAAAAGAGTTGACGGAAACCCTGTTGTACCCTGTTTCCGACAACAGGATGACCGGATCGAAGCCCTGGCCGCGAAGGGTTTCCATGAACCGTTCAGCATTGTCCCTGTAGCTGAAGCTGCCAACGATCACAAAGTACATGTTGTCATCATGAGAAATCTCATCTTCTGCCTGTTCAAAAGTGAACCGTTCTTCAACCACACGGATCTCGTCAGGATCGTGCTCCGGCTCTGGCATGGGATGCTCCTCTTCCATAACAGGGGGTTCTTCGGCCGGTACCATTTCCTGCGATTTGCAGGCTGCCATCAGCATGCTGACGGAAAGTAGAACAATAACGAGTTGTTTCATAAGCTGTATGGGTTTAATGGTGTTGCCCAAACATATTGGGCAGTACAAAAATAAAGCTTTTTCACAACATGCAGGGGGCAACTGATGCCTTTCCTGGTATTTGGGTTTTTATGTGATGATCAATGTGTGGATAGATATTTTTTTTTAGATTCGCACAACCATCTCTGGCACGATGACCCGGGCCAAGGGTGCAGCCGGGCACGCAGGCGGATCATCATCGCATGGCCAGGTAAAGATTTTATTTTGCAGATATGGGAAAAAAGGTCGAGACTTGGACCGGCTAAAGTGGCGTTGACATGACACCAGGTGGTGAAAAACAAAGAACAACAAAAACATAAACAGATGAAAGACACAGGGCGGGATACTGTTTTGTCGCGGATCATTATCAGGGACTACCGTACGGATGATTATCCTGCTGTCAATGCATTGTGGGAAGAGACCGGGCTGGGGGGTGCTCAACGCGGTGATGACAATGAGGTGATTGACCGGAGTCTTCGTTTGGGTGGGAAAATGCTGATTGCGCAGTTGGATGATGGAAGGATTGCCGGTACCAGCTGGATGACGTTTGACGGACGCAGGCTGCACCTGCATCATGTGGGGGTCTCGCCCTCACTTCAGGGACATGGCATTGGCAGGCTGCTGAGCATCGAATCCATTCGTTTTGCGAGGGAACGGAACATCCAGGTCAAGCTTGAGGTGCACCGCTCCAATAGATTGGCCGTGAAGCTTTACCAATCGCTTGGATTCACATATCTCGGCGATTACGACGTGTACATTATAAGGGAACATGATTAGGAAGGTGTTGGCGGGTCACCGCATTTTCCTTCACTTGTCAAGGGTGTTGAGGACCTTCTGTCAAAACTCTTTGGCACGGCCGCGGCCAATCACTCTTTCCTTGATTCCAACAGGATGGACAACATCTTGATGGCTGCCTCGGCAATGACGGTCCCGGGACCGAAAATGCCTACCACGCCGGCATCGTAAAGGAACTGGTAGTCCTGCGGGGGGATGACACCACCGACAATCACCATGATGTCATCGCGGCCAAGCCTTTTCAGCTCTTCGATGATCTGTGGGGCGAGCACCTTGTGTCCGGCGGCCAGGCTGGACACGCCGACGATGTGCACGTCATTCTCGACGGCCTGGCGGGCGGCCTCTTTCGGGGTCTGGAACAGTGGCCCCACATCCACGTCGAAGCCGATGTCGGCATAGGCGGTGGCTACCACTTTGGCCCCCCTGTCGTGACCGTCCTGGCCCATCTTGGCGATCATGATACGGGGGCGCCGGCCTTCCAGTTGTGCAAAATCGTCAGCCATGGCCCTGGCTTTTGCAAAGCTGTCACTGTTGTCTATTTCCATAGAGTACACTCCTGATATTGAACGGATGACGGCCTGATAACGGCCGAATACTTTTTCACACGCATGGGAGATCTCTCCCAGGCTGGCCCGCTTTCGTGCCGCATCTACCGAAAGTTCCAGCAGGTTCCCTTTTCCTGTTTCACATGCCCTGGTCAGGGCATCCAGGGCTTCCTGCGCGGCCTGGCTGTCACGCTCTGAACGCAACTTTTCCAGACGCCTGACCTGCGAAGCCCGCACCGCGGTGTTGTCCACATCCAGGATGTCGATGGGGTCTTCTTTTTCCCTTCGGTATTTGTTCACCCCCACGATGATGTCCTTGCCACTGTCAATGCGGGCCTGCTTACGGGCAGCGGCCTCTTCGATACGCATCTTGGGCACGCCCGTCTCGATGGCCTTCGCCATGCCACCAAGCCCCTCAATCTCCTGTATGTGCGCCCACGCCCGGTGAGCAATCTCATGGGTTAAGGCCTCCACATAATAGGACCCGGCCCATGGATCAATGGCCCTGGTGACATCGGTTTCCTCCATGATGTACAGCTGTGTGTTCCTCGCGATGCGTGCCGAAAAATCGGTTGGCAGCGCAATCGCCTCATCCAATGCATTGGTGTGCAACGACTGTGTATGCCCAAGCACAGCACCCATGGCTTCAACACAGGTGCGTGCCACATTGTTGTATGGATCCTGCTCGGTAAGACTCCAGCCGGAAGTCTGTGAATGGGTCCGCAGGGCAAGCGACTTTGGGTTCTTCGGATTGAACCGCTTCACCAGCTTGGCCCACAACATGCGGGCAGCACGCATCTTGGCAATCTCCATAAAATGGTTCATGCCGATGGCCCAGAAAAAAGAAAGGCGTGGCGCAAAAGCGTCGATGTCCATGCCGGCATTCACCCCCGTACGCAAATATTCCAGGCCGTCGGCCAGGGTATAGGCGAGCTCAATGTCGCAGGTGGCCCCCGCCTCCTGCATATGGTACCCGCTGATGGATATAGAGTTGAAGCGGGGCATGTTTTTCGAGGTGAACTCAAAAATGTCGGCGATGATCTTCATCGACGGCAGGGGTGGATAGATGTAGGTGTTGCGGACCATGAACTCTTTCAGGATGTCGTTCTGGATGGTGCCGCCCAGCTTCTCCATCGCAACACCCTGTTCTTCAGCAGCCACGATATAAAAGGCCATCACCGGCAATACGGCGCCGTTCATCGTCATGGAAACCGACATCTTGTCAAGCGGGATCTCATCAAACAAAACCTTCATGTCGAGGATCGAGTCGATGGCAACGCCGGCTTTGCCCACATCGCCGACCACCCGTTCGTGGTCAGAGTCATAGCCCCTGTGGGTGGCCAGGTCGAAGGCCACCGACAGGCCTTTCTGGCCGGCGGCCAGGTTGCGGCGATAGAACGCATTGGACTCCTCCGCAGTGGAGAACCCGGCGTACTGACGGATGGTCCACGGCCTCATCACATACATGGTGCTGTATGGGCCGCGCAAAAAAGGAGGCAGCCCCGCCGCATAGTGCAGATGCTCCATGTGAAGCAGCTCATCAGGACCATATACCGGCTTCACAACAATCTTTTCCGCCGTGTGCCACTCCTTGCCGACATGATGTTCCTTCTCCCATGAACGGTAGTCGCCGTCTTCTTTTGGGCTTTTCCTGAATGATACGTGTCTGAAATCGGGTCGCATGCTATGCTTGTTTAACTTTAATGTTCTTTAAAGGTGCTGGTGCTTTGCCCCCCTTGGTTATCCGGTCCCCGGACAGGTCTCGTGGCATCCGATGTTCTTTTTAAGGGGGAGCATGCTGGAGATGAAGTGCCCGGCAAGCCCGCCCCCCGTCCCTAAACGATCCCCAAAACCTCATTGTACCTTGTCAGGGCTTCCAGCACGTTGGTTCGCAGATGTATGAAATGGCCCACGCCGGCTTCAACCAGTTGTTCTTTTATGCCTTCAGGGTTTCCGGCAACCACCACCTGTGTTTTTGAGGATGCCTCCCTGAGGGCGGATGCGGCAGGTATCATCCCGGCGTACCCTTCGTCGCTGCTGCACAAAACGACGATCTCCGCCCCCGACGCCAGCGCCGCCTTCACACCCGAACCGGTATCGGCAAACCCCAGGTTTTCAATGATCTGATAACCGGCCACGCCAAAGAAATTCGCCGAAAAAGTAGCCCTGGCCTTCCGCATGACAGGATCCCCATAGGTAAACAGGAACACTTTCGGGACCTCAAAACCTTTGCGTGCATGGTTCTCAACGGCCATACGCAAAGCTTCGAACGCCTGTGTGCCCCGGTATTGACGTAACACCGAAAGATCTGTCAGCCTTGCGGTGGGCTCTACCTTGTCGAGCACCCTTTCTTCTGTATGGGGATAAAGGTTGGTGCCTACAAACACCCGTTTGCGCATGGCAATGTCCATGTCGCGCTGCTGACATGTTTTTTCAACAGCAGAACGGATAAAGCCAGCTTCCGTTGCTTTGACAAAGCCACCCAGCGCCTCTGTCTCCAGAAATAAGTCCCACGCCGCACGGGCAACAGAGTCTGTGAGCTTCTCAATGTAATAAGACCCCGCTGCCGGGTCGGCCACCTTGCCAAAATACGCCTCATGCCTCAGGATGATCTGCTGGTTTCTGGCAATGCGATAGGAGAACCCGTCCGGCTTTTTGAAGCAGTCGTCAAAAGGGTTGACCGTCATGCTGTCCACACCGCCGATGGAAGCAGCCATCGCTTCCGTGGTGGTACGCAACATGTTTACATAGGGGTCGTACACGCTTTTGTTCCAGCTGGAGGTTACCGCATGGATGTTCATCCCGGAAACCCCGTCGCCATATGGCCGGTACTGCTCCACAATCTTCGACCACAACATCCGCACCGCCCTGAGCTTGGCGATCTCCAGAAAATATCCTGACCCGATGGCAAAGGTGAACAGGATGCGCGGAGCAATATCATCGACAGCCAAACCCAAATCGGTAAGGGATGCCAGGTATTCGTTGCCGTGGGCCAATGCGAAGGCCAGTTCCTGCACCACACTGGCTCCGGCATTGTGGATATGCTGGCCATTGACCGTTAAGACATGGAAAAGGGGCAGCCGCGATTTGGCTGCTGCAATAAGGTCCCCAGCCTGCCGCAGATCGGACTCTTTTCCACCGTAAAACTTATCATACAGAAGAAAATACCCCAACGGGTCAAAACCCAGAGACCCTCTCATCTTCTCCAACCCTTCTTTCCCGCCAAGATAAGCAGGCAACCGGGAATGGCTTTTGGCATTCAAAAAATGTATGCCGGTTTTTTGCAGTTCAATTCCTTCCAGCAAGGTGCGCATGGCCTCTTTCGAATCGACCTCAGCGGCATTCAAACCCACCGCTTCGGCCCCCTTTTCAATGGCCTCCCTCGCCATCCTGTTGGCCTTTTTTGGCTGCACCTCTTCGAAATCCTGGCGGATGGTCCAGTCATTGCCTTTTACCACCGTTCCCCTTACATAAGGTGCCTCCCCGGGAAAAACACCCATGTGGGCAACCCCTTCGAGGTCATCCGAACGGTAATACGGCCTGACCTTAAGGCCTTCGTTGGTCCTCCACACCAAACGCTTCTCATAATCAGCACCCTTCAGGTCGGCATGTATCTTTTCTTCCCACTCCTGTGTGGATACCGGGGGAAACTCCTCAAACAATCCGTTCTTCTTTTCCTGATGCATAGAATGGTATTTTATATTCCTTGCCTGTTACAGGCTAAAAACGACTCAAATATACATGAATTTTTTTCGTTCGAAATTACACACAGACG
>SLCY01000043.1 GCA_007125585.1 Bacteroidales bacterium | reverse complement strand
CTTACTTCTTACTCCCCCTGGGTGCACACTTTCAAACACTTACTGACCGCCTGCGAACACTTGTGCTTTGTTCAACCCTTTGATTTTTTTTGTAATTTTATGGCTAACAGAACCATATACCCTATGGCATTGTTTTCGTGGCCGATTTGGAAAACGCCCCAAAAGCAAGCAACGACAAACAAAAATCACCCTGTATGTTTTTGAATTACATCAAAACCGCCTGGCGCTTCCTTCAGAAAAACCTTTCCCATACCATCATCAACATGATAGGATTGGGAGTAGGATTTTCTGTAGCCACCCTCCTGCTGATTTTCGTCTTTCACCAGCTAAGCTATGACCGTTTTCATGAGCACAGCCACAGGATCTACCGCATGACAATAGAAGGTCAGATAGGCGAAGGCCAGTATCTTAGCGCTCCGTTGACTGCCGGTGAAGTCGCAGACATTTTCAAAGAACAGCTACCGGAAGCAGAATATGTGAGCCGCCTGTTCACACAAGGCACGCAGGAAGTATTCGTCGACGACGAACGGTTTTCCACGGATCAGCTCGTCTGGGTCGACCCCGGTTTTTTCCGGATGTTCAGCTTCCCGCTCATCAAGGGAGATCCGGAACAGGTGCTGGATGGTCCCGACCAGGTTGTACTGAGCGAAGATGCCGCCCTGCGGTTCTTTGGCAGCACAGATGTGGTCAATGAAACCATGTTCTTTGCAAACCGCACCTATCGCATTACCGGCATCATGGAAAATTTTCCGGCCAACTCCCACGTGCAGTTTGCCGTGGTAGCCTCCATTTCCTCCAGGACCGGACCTGATGACAACATCATCCAGCGGCAGGGGGTCTCATTCCCAACCTATGTGCTGCTCAGGGAAGATGCCGTCACGGAGAGCTTTGCCAACAATGCCATCCGGCTGGCCGACGAACACGTGGAGGAGATCTTTGGTCCGATGGGGCTCAGCTTAAATCACCACGTACAAAAACTGGAAGACATCTACCTGCACTCCCGTTTTGCGATGGTCACGGAAGAAACCGGAGACATCCGCAACGTATACATTTTCTCTTTCCTTACCCTGTTTATTTTGCTGATCGCCATCTTCAACTTTGTGAACCTGATGACCGCCCAGGCGGAAAAACGCACTCGGGAGATCGGCCTCCGAAAAGTCATAGGTGCAGGCAAGGGCGATCTGATCAAACAATTTATGGGTGAGTCCGTCATCATTGCCCTGCTCGCCTTTGTGCTGGCCCTCGCGCTGAACGAGTTCCTGATTGATCCCTTTTCTCATATGCTGGATGAGGACTTCAGCCTGATATACTGGCAACAGCCCGTTATTCTGCTTGCCATTCTGGCTTTTGTCGTGATCATTGGGATCATCTCCGGCATCTACCCTGCCCTTTACTTGTCGAGACACCAACCCATCACCGTCCTGAAGGGCGACCAGCATGGCACCGGCAAACCAATGGCCTTCCGTAAGGTGTTGGTCAGCATACAGTTTGCCATATCGATCTTTCTGATCGCCACGCTCTTGCTGCTGCACAAGCAGGTATCCGACATGAAATACAAAGACCCCGGTTTCGAACGCGAGCACGTGATATCCGTCACCAACCTGACTTCGGGCATTCGCGGAAGCTATGAGAGCATCAGGGCCGAGTTACTGCAGCATCCGCGGATCCTGCAAGTAGCTGCTTCAGAAAGCATCCCCGGCCGCCAACGATCAGTGCAAACTGCTCGCAGACAAGAGGATGAACAGGATCAAACCATCCTGATCCACGAAAACCGCATCCAACATCACTATCTCGACGCCTATGGGATGCTGTTGGTGGCAGGACGTGATTTTGATCCCCGGATGCGAACCGACAGCGCCTCCGTGATCGTCAATGAGCGCGCAGTAAAAGAGCTCGGCCTTGAAGACCCTATTGGCGCCGACATCGTGGTATGGCAACATCCCTGCCGCATCATCGGCGTCGTGTCCGACTTTCATTTTCAGTCCCTGCACCACACGCTGGAGCCACTGGCACTCACGATGTATTCCCCCTGGTTCAACCACGTCAGCATCAGGATGGAACCCGGAAGCACCAGAGAGGTGATGGATTTTGCGCGGGAAACATTCGAATCGGCCGACCCCAATTACGTGTTCGATTACCTGTTCATCGACAGCCTTTTTGAACGCATGTACCGTCGTGAAGAACGCATCAGCAACATGGTCACCGCCGCAGCAATCCTGGCCATCATCATTTCCTTCATGGGGCTGTTTGCCCTTACCTCCTTTACGGTATCGCAAAAAGTAAAAGAGATCGGCATCCGCAAAACCTTTGGAGCCTCGTCCTTAAGCGTAGTAGCAAGTCTGACGAAAGAATTGGCGCGCTGGCTCATCGTGGGCGCCGTCGCTTCACTGCCCCTGGCCTACCTGGTCGTTGACAGGTGGCAACAAAACTTCGCTTACCAGATCAACCTGCTGGAACACTGGTGGCTTTTTGCAGCAGCCGTGCTGATTGCAGGTATTATTGGCGGCTTGGCCATGCTGTATCAGTCGCTCAGTGCAGCCAGGTCCAACCCCATGGACAGCCTCAGAACGGAGTGATTTGCATAATTAATGTGCTAATTTGCCAATGTGCCAATGTGCTGATGTGCTAATGTGCTGATGTGCTAATTGGCTAATTGAAGAATGTGCTGATGTGCTGATGTGCTAATTGGCTAATTGAAGAATGTGCCGATTTTAATTAGCAGCTTGCCAATAATTTGTGTTAATTTGTGGATAAGCAAAAAACAAAATATTCCATATGGTTAACGAAACCTTCGCTGACAAGGTCATCGCCTTTAACAGGAAACTCCGGCTCGACGTAAGGCTGCCGGAAGGCGTCCGCGTGATGAACCCTTTTACTGAGAATCCACAGGCATTATCCACCTCCTCTGCTTTTTATAAAAAGTTTTATGACGATCACCATAAGCGCCACATCATCCTGGGCATCAACCCCGGACGGTTTGGCGCGGGCGTGACGGGCATCCCGTTTACCGACACAAAAAGGCTTGCGGAGAAGTGCCGCCTGCACATCGATGGCATTCACACGCATGAGCCTTCTTCTGTTTTTGTATACGAAATGATCGATGCCTATGGCGGGGTGGAAGCATTCTACAAAGACTTCTACATAAACTCGCCCAGCCCGCTTGGATACGTCATCACCAACAAAAAAGGCAAGGAAGTGAACTTTAATTATTACGACAGCAAAGCGCTGCAGGAAGCCGTGGAGCCCTTCATGATACAGTCCATCAAAGCCCATATTGCAAAGGGGATCATTACCGACGTGGGTTTTTGTATGGGCTCAGGAAAAAATTGCAAATACCTGTCACAGCTCAACGAAAAACACGGCTTTTTTGAAAAACTGATCCCCCTTGAGCATCCCAGGTATATCATGCAATACCGGTCAAAGCAGAAAGACTTCTACATTGACAAATATCTCAGGGTTTTACAAGGTTAAACGTAAAATGGGCGACCGGCTGGCCAATCATCACATCACTTTCTTTGGCTCAGCAGGTTTTCAAAATAGGCAATGGTGGGAAGGAGGCCTTCGCGAAGAGAGATCTTTGCCTGCCAGTTGAGCAGTTCGCGGGCGTATGAGCAGTCGGGTCTGCGCTGCACCGGATCATTCTCCGGCAGGGGCATATACATGATCTTCGAACGCGAATTGGTCATTTCAACCACCACGTTTGCCAGTTCACGGATGCTGAACTCCTTCTCATTGCCAACATTGACGGGGCCAGTAATGGTATCTTCGGTGTCCATAAAGCGGACCATGCCCTCCAGGAGGTCGTCGACATATTGAAAGCTTCGGGTCTGACTCCCGTCGCCATAAACGGTAACATCCTTGTTTTGCAATGCCTGGATGATAAAATTCGACACGACCCGGCCGTCGTCCGGCTGCATGCGCGGGCCGTAGGTGTTGAAGATGCGTACGATCTTTATGCGCACACCGTTCTGCCGGTGGTAATCCATGAACAAAGTCTCTGCACAACGTTTCCCTTCGTCATAGCACGAGCGGCGACCAATGGGGTTTACATTGCCCCAGTAGTCTTCCCTCTGGGGATGGACATCAGGATCGCCATATACCTCGCTGGTAGAGGCCTGTAAGATCTTTGCCCTGACCCGTTTGGCCATACCAAGCATATTGACCGACCCCATCACGTTGGTCTTGACGGTTTTAATGGGATTAACCTGGTAATGGATGGGTGAAGCCGGGCACGCCAGGTTGTATATCTCATCCACCTCAAGGAATATTTCACGGGTAATGTCGTGACGGATCACTTCAAAGCGGTGATCGTCCAGGAGGTGGAGAATATTGTCTTTTGAGCCGGTGAAAAAATTGTCGAGGCAAAGGATGTCATTGCCTTCACTGAGCAGTCGTTCGCACAGGTGTGAACCGATGAACCCGGCACCGCCGGTGACAAGAATTCTTTTCATGGTAACGTTGTTATGTTGGCTTATGGCCATTAACCGCTGGCCCCTGGCTAATTGTTACAGACCCCGATACGAAAGGACGCCTCCGTGTGTCAAGGATATCGATGCTATACGGGTGTGGAATGAGCGGCTGCAGCGAACAAAAGTCCTATTCCTTTCTTCAGCACAGTGATACATCATGCCCATTTACTTTTTAAACACTTTCTCCCGGATAACGCCGCCTGTTGTGTTGATATAGACCAGGTACACTCCGGGGGGCAGAACCCGCAAACACAGGCTGGCACTGTTCCCTGACCGTTCGGCACTTTTGATGAGTGCACCGTTGACGGCAAAAACCCCCACGTTCAAGATTTCACTGTCCGTCTCGATCTGCACCAGGTCCTTTGCCGGGTTCGGATAGATCCTGTGGCTGCCCTGTTCGGGGTTGGGCATAACATGCACGGTGGTGTCCCCCCATATCTTCTCCACCCATTCCGGGTGATCCACAAACGGGTTCCTGTTACCCTGTATCTCATATACTGCCTGGTTGCGTAATATCTCCTTCTGGCTTACCGGATCGTTTTCGTGCCATTCGATGAACATGTCAATGACCCATGGCTGAAACCCGGTATAGGATTCATAATCGAACATGGCATCCCCGTATTCGCTCTCGTTTTCCCATCCGGGAAGCTTGTTCTCATACCTGGTGACCATATAGAGGAACGCCCTGGCCAGATCCCCCTTGTACGCATCAATGGGTTCGTAAGCCAGTCCAGTATATCCCCCGGCAACATTGGGTCCTAGGACGGCACCGTTCATGAAGGTATGCTGCGGGGAGTCCACTTCACCAAAAGGATAGTTGTCCCGCACGGCATTCACGTATTTGTCGACCGGAAAAATATGGTACAGGTCGGTGTTCATCGGATTGACAGCCCCCCCGAACCACGACCGGGGCATGGAGTGTTCGCGGTTGTACACATCGCCCTCTCCGGCGCCCCCCGTACCGGTATCCTGATCTTCATAGAATGTGTAGATGTAGGGCGGGTCGTCGCACGGAATATCAGAATACATATCCCAGACATATCCGTCGAACCTTGCGTCGGTCACCGTAAAATGGGTCCACAGGGAAGCATACGACTGTACGTCATGGTTCCTGATGATCGCATTCAGCTGCGATTTCAGCACGCTCCCCGCACCGGTGGCCCCGTCATAGTATCCTTCTGGGATGGTGATAGCGATTCCGCTACCACTCAATTGAATCTCAACGGACACCGCATCTTCTGATTGATGGAGAACAGCACCCTGGAAGTTACCGGTGGTCTCCGGGAACAAACGTACATAAACGCGGGTAACGGGAATCTCCCCGTCATCGGTGACCAATGCCAGAGAATCAGTGAACCCTTCATAACAATCAAGGGAAATTCGGAACGGATCATCCGTAAGCAACACCAGGGGTGCATTCACACCTTCTGCCGACACATAGTAAAACTGTACATCCGAGAAATTGCCGGCATACACACCGCGAAAATCAGGCAATTGGTGTTCAGAGACATTGATGACAGGCTGTCCCGAAACCGGCAAAAAGAAAAAAAACGCCAGTGAGCAAAGCAAAGCAAAAGAAAAAGACAGAGGCTGGCGCATAACAGACGGTTAATAAATGTTCATGAGGCGAAGATACACAAATACTCTCAAAAAAATAGTGTTGCCCCCTGTACAACCTGTCGGGCCCGGCCAGCGAAACCTTTTATCATAATCAGATGCTCTTTAAAACAGCAGCTGATTACAGCATATTTTTCACCATCCCTCTTTCACGATCTGCTCCTTTACCACGCCAAGATCATGAAGGTGTTGCGCCACGGCATCCATCATCGGAGGTGGACCGCAGAGGTAAAACCGCTGATGCGTATCATCGATATGGTCTCTCAAAAACTCTTTTGTGATAAAGCCATGGGCAACACCGGAGGCCTCCTCTCCTGAGAGTATGTGTACCAGGTTCTCCCCCAGCAGGCCTTCAAGTTCATCCTTCAAAATAATGTCATTCACTGTTTTGTTGGCAAAGATCAGCTTGTTGCCGGCAATGGCATTTTTCCTTTCAAGATCACGCAAGATGGCAATAAAGGGAGTGATCCCGGCCCCGCCGGCAATAAACAAACCCTCGCCACGGTAGGCAATGGTGCCAAATACATCATGCAGGATAAGCTCTTCACCGGCATTTACCTCCAAAAGTTTGTCCGTGGCCCCGTCATGCTCAGGGTAGGTCTTGATAATGAACTCAATGTCTTTCTCTTCCGGTAACGAGGTAAAGGTGAAAGGCCGCCTCTCATTTTGCCACCCGTTCTTGTTTATAGCTATCTCGGTGGCCTGACCGGGTTCAAAAGTATAGTTCCCGGGTTTTTCCGTCACAATTCGCAACGTGTCGTGCGTAACATGGTCAATAGACCTGATTTGTACAATATGCTTATTCATGCGTTTATAATTTGTCAAAAGGTCAAATAGGTTTAAAAGTTTAAGGGTTTAAGGGTTTAAAAGTTTATGGGTTTAATGGTTTAAAAGCCAACAGCTAACAGCCAACAGCCAAAATCTTCGTTCCATCGTTCCAACGGTATGTCATCTTACCGCTCCTTCCCCACCCGTCTGCGCCAGATAATATACAGAATGATGATCAGTACCGGCAGCAGAATGAAAAAGACAATATTCTCCCATGACTCTAAGAACCTGACGGGTTCGCTGTCATAGGGCACATGCGTGGGTCGCTGAGCATAGGACGTCGCTGTTATGGCCAGGCTCATGATAAGCGTCAGGAATCCATATATTTTATTCATCGGTCAGCAAATTTTATTTCCGGCCGGGAGGGTTCAGCCGTACTGTTTATCATATACGTTTATGGGATTAAAGATTGTGGTCCGGTTTACATTTCATCATTTCACACAATGATACAACAGGTGCATGGCGAAATGGTTTAATCGGTTCATCAGGTTTTTCATTGTTGTCTTTGCAGGTGTGTTTTGATGATCATGATCATTTTGATCACCAGGAATTGAATGGTCAGGAAAAAGATGATGGCGGCGCCCGGGGGGATGTCCAACAGGTAGGCTGCGAGGAGGCCTGCCACAGACCCGGTGATACCCCAGATGGCGGCCAGAGGCATGATGCGTGCAAAGTTCCGGGTAAAGGTCATGGCTGTAATTTGTGGTATGGTAAATATGCTCAGCACCAGGATGATCCCTATGGTACGGATGCTGATTACGATGGCCAGGGCCATGATCACCGACATGAGGTATCGGAAGCCCGCCACCGGGATTCCTTTTGTCCTGGCAAACTCCGGATCAAACGCAGTATACAGGATGGGTCTGAAAAAGACGGCAAATACGATGATCATGAGCAGGCAAAAGGCCAACAGCAGGTATAGCTCCAGCGCTCCCACCGACAGGATGTCTCCGAAAAGAAAGCTCATCAGGTTGGGTGTATATCCTGGTGTCATGAAAACGAAGATGATGCCCATTGCCATTCCCAGTGACCACAGGATGGCGATGGCGCTGTCTTCGCGGATCTTCCCTTTTTCAGAGATCCATTCAATCCCCACGGCTGTAAGTATCCCGAATATGGCTGCCCCGACCAGGGGGTTTATTCCCATGTAAAAAGCCAGGCCGATCCCGCCAAAGGATGCATGGGTGATGCCTCCGCCGATGAAAACGATCTTGCGCGACACAATATAGGTCCCCACCATGGCTGCCAGTACAGAGGTGAGTATGGCTGCTGCCAGGGCATTTTGGAAGAACTGGTATTCGAAAATGGAAAACAGGTCACTCATGCCCGTGGGTTTTTAATACCCGGTGGGGTATGGGTCCATGGGCAATCACGTCAACAGGGCAGTTATACACTTTCAGGACTTCCTCCGACAGCTGGTTGGAGGGATGGTAGTGCAATGTGCCGTTGACGCACGCAATGGTTTTAATCATCGGTGAGATGGTGCCGATATCGTGCGACACCAGGAGGATGGCCATTTCCTTGTTCAGCTCTTTCAGCCAGCCAAAGAGCTCTTGTTCAAACTGCTTATCCACATGGGTGTTCGGCTCATCCAATATCAACAACTCCGGCCGGTCTATCAGTGCCCGGCAAAGAAGGGCCTTTTGAAGCTGGCCCCCGCTAAGTTCTCCGATGGGCTTGGAAGACAAGGCTTTCAGGCCGGCCTCATCCAGCATCTCCTTCACCCTGGTGAGTTGCCGGAAAGAAAGGTGCGGGAACCATGGGTTCTTGCTTTTAAGACCGGAGTTTACGAGTTCTTTGACCGTGATGGGAAAGTTTTTGTCGATCTGCGACACCTGGGGCAGGTAGCCCGTCTTGGGCCGGCCACCCGGGAACCTGACCTTGCCGGAAAAAACCGGTTGCAAACCCAGTATGACCTTTATCAGCGTAGTCTTCCCTCCCCCATTGGGTCCAATGACCCCGATAAAATCATCAGGACAGATCTGCAGGTCAACATCCCGCAGGACGGTCTCCGAGAAATAGCCGGTACGCACTCCTTCAAGTATGACGAGGGCCTTGCTCACCGCAGATGGGTTTTAAAAACATTCATGATATGCTCCAGCCCCTCTTTCCAGTCATAGGCCATGGGGTTGATCTGAACGAGTGTGGCACCGGTCTCCTCGCTAATCACTTGGGCGCTGCGCACATCGAACTCCTGCTGAACAAAGATCAGGGAAACGTCACGGGCTCGGGCGTCCCTGATAATGTGTGCCAACAGGGCAGGTGAAGGCTCCTTGCCATGCCTTTCAATGGGGATCTGCTCAAAACCGTAGTCACGTGCGATATAGGTCAGCGCAGGATGGAAGATCATAAAGGATTTATGTTCAAGCTCCCCGGCCAGCGCCGCCAACGAATGGTGGATCTCCTCAATATCGGCATACAGTTCATCATAGCGTTTATCGACCACTGCAGAAAGCCAGGGGTATATTTCCAGGATGGCTTCCCTGATAACAGGGAGCCTAGATAGCATCACGGCAGGCGACATCCATATATGCGGATCTATACCCCCCTCATGGACATGGTCGCCATGATCGACCGCTTCACCCCTGATCAGGTCCACCCCATCTGAAAGGTCCACCACCAGCATGCCGGGATTAAGCGCAGAGAGCCGGTGAATAAAAGCCTGTTCATAGCCAAGATGCCCTATCCGGAAATAGATGCCTGAATCAGAGAGCTTCTGAAACTGGCTGGTCGTAGGTGCATAGGTGGCATGGCTCGCACCAGGCCGGACCATCACATTTACCTCAAGGGTCGCATCCGTAAGCCTGTCAACAAAATATTGCACAGGCAAAATGCTTGCAGAAACCACCGCATCTTTTGCCTGACGGTGTCCCCTTTGACATGTCTGAAAGCCCGCCATCACAACAAAAAGGATGATGGGAACAACGATTTTCCTCTGCATATCTACTGCCAGTTAAATTGAAACACCATTGAAAAACAAATGCGTGCATCCGGCTGCCGCACGGTTAATACTTGATTATAACCTCCTCTTCTTTGTCTTGTTCCTTTTCCGGCTTTTTCTTTTCAGCCTTATCCTTTTTACCCGATGCAAACAGCGCACCCAACAGGGTCCCTACAGAGAACCCTGCCATCAGGCCTAACAACACTTTTCCTTTTATCATAGCTCTCGGTTTTATGTGACGAACATTATTTGTTTTTTTCGGTTTTTAACCGACAAAACCTTTGTCTCTTTTCTCTACGGGCCCCCGCCAATGAGGCCGTTCTGTGGCAAGCGCCAAAAACGAGGCTGTACCCTGCAGACCCCGATGGCCTGGCTCTCGATACAGCCTCTTGGAACAGTACAGGTATGCTGTCCGGAATTTACCGGTTTGCAATGATCAATCCTTTACTTGTTTTCGACTTTCTGAAGGATTGCCGGATTTTCAAGCACCAGCGATTTGTATATCTGGGTGAAAATCCCGACCATCACGGCGACAATAATCACGGTAAAGGCCACATAGAGCAAAAATCCAAAGATGACCCCGAGCCATGTGGACAGGGCAGTGAGTCCTGCTACAATGAGCCCGATAATTAAATTCACAATAAAAATAATGATGCCAATGATCAGATAAGTCAAAAAGATGGCCCATTTGCTCCCGTAGGTGGCCTCATAACTCAAATTCAGGGCCTCCAACGGTTTCACCCCATGAATCACCACCATAATAACTGACAACATCAGTGCATAATACATGACGATGGCCGGGAAAAAGAACAACAATACCGCCACGCCCAAAATCATATTCACAAGCCCCAGCACAATAAAAAAGTTGGTCATGCCTTCGCGGTATTTGGCATTAAAGATCTCATCCGGCGCAAATGACTCCCCTTTGGCCAACCTGGCCGGCAACACATTAAGAAAAGCAATGGTCGTACCTATGTTCAGGTAAGGGATCCAGACAGTAATCACCCAGAGAAGGGAGGTTCCCAAAACAGTAAAAGCGTTTTTAACGCCAATCTGAATGGCGCCTTTTACAGTTTGACTGATGTCGAGTAATTTTTTTTCTTCCATTTTTTTTTGGTTTCGTGAATAATTTTTGTAGGATTATTTCTCTCCGTGCGGTAAATTTACAAAATAAATCTTTGAATAAAAAAGGGGGGACAAAAAAACTTGTGGACCCCTTAGAAAATCTATTATTTTTACATCGTATATTTATTATTTTATCTCTCAAAGTATGAAAAATCAAAAAACAATCATCCTGTTCCTTTTCATTTCTCTTTTATTTACCGGATGTAAAGACCTGCTGGATGTTGAAGAGACATTCACTTTCAGGCAGGCCTTCACGGTAAACACCGCACAGACGACCTTTGATGACGCCCGTATATTTGATCTGGCTGCCAACGTAGATGTGATTGACGAATATGGCAGCAAGATCAAGGAGGTGAAGATAGAGAAGGTAGAGTATTGGCTTACCGTATTCCAGGGCACTGAAGACCAAGCGTTTCAGGGAGGCTCCGTGAGTGTTTCCCACCAGGATGGCAGCGATGTCACTTTGGTTGCTGCCCTGGGCGAGCATTCTTTGCATGAACTGCTGAACAGTCCGCAAACACTGGTCCCTGTCACAGCCGGCATAAACATGCTGGGTGACCTTGCCGCTGATCCGCCGCACCGTTTCAAGCTTCATGCGGATGCTGAGGTGAATGAGGGGCCGTTGAATTTCGTGGTCGTTTTTGAGTTCACCGCCAGGATGGTGGCCAACCCGCTGAACTAATCTGCAAGCGCTTGCCGGTCCACTCATTCCCAGCCATGGCAGATGAGACGAACAATGTTTGCGGCTGTTGATCTTCAGCACACTGTTGATTGCCGTATTTTACATATCGCAAAAACAAATATTGACAAAATGTCAACATTGGTTTTCTATGGGAACAGCCCCGAAACAGGAGGCTCAGCCAGGCCGGGCTGCAGGTCGATCTGTGCGGTCGGGATGGGATAAAACTCATGTTCGCCTTTGACGAAGTTCGGCCCCAGTTCCTCTGTCCTGTCCAGCCTGATAAGATCAAAGAAACGGTCTGCACCCCATTCAAATGCCAGCTCAGCTGCCCTTTCATCAACGATGTCATCGATGGTGGCCCCTGAAAGCGTGGGTATACCAGCCCTTTCTCTCACTTCATTGATATAGGCATCACCGGCCCCGGCTCCATTGACGTGGATCAAGGCTTCGGCATAGAGCAGGAGCGCCTCGGCATAACGGAATATCCTGACATTGTTAAACCCTCCGTAACGATACCTGCCTGCCGTTTGCTGATTGAACGGCAAGTAGTTCTTGAACCAAAATGCTTCGGCCACACCACGGCCTTCCTCGTTATACCGGTCCAGCAAAGCTTGCAGGTCGGCCGGGATCCTGCCGACAGAATCTTCTTCGAGGGTGGCTGTGTTTGGATAAATAATGCTTGTTTCAAGACGCACCCCTTCCCCTCTCTCTTCCATTAGATCTATAAACTTCTGTGCCGGCATGGAAAAGCCCCATCCGCTATTGAACGCGCCGCCGTCAAACCTCGTCCCGCCCTGCTGTTTGATGCCATGAGCGACGTAGTACTGATCGATCCAGGAGGCATGTCCGGTTGCTGTACCAAAATCGGTATGGTTCATCTCAAAAATATTTTCCACAGAGAACTCCCCCTGCTTTTTGAACAAGGTATAATAGTCGGAGAACAGGGAAAACACGCCGCTATCCACGATGGCCTTTGCGGCCGACAGCATAATGTCATATTCCTGAATGTCGGCTGCAGCTTTTGCCAGCAACATGTAAGCGGCCCATTTGGTCACACCGCCAATGTTTTGCAACTGGTTTGGGTGTTGTGCGGGCAAATGGTCGACCATCTCCTGCAGCTCACTGATGACATACCCGTAAGCTTCCAGGCGGGGCGCTTTTCTCAAATTGCCTGCCGGCGTGTATCTGTCATAGTGGGGGATGTCACCGTAGATCCGCGCCATTCTCCAATAGGCAAGGGCCCTGAAAAACCGCACCTCTGCCTTGTATTGCAATACAAGATCCTGATCTGTGGCATGTTCTGCGTACTGTTCAAGCTCCTCCAGGGCAGCATCTGCATCCCTGATCAGACCGAAATGGGCCCTCCAGAGGTTGTCAACAAACCATGCATCACGCATGGACTCGTATTTGAAATCCTGGATGTCTTCCATCACAGGCTGGTCGGTGGCATGTGCTCCTTTAAATATAAAGTCGCTCCTGAAAAACATCATACACTGGTTGGCCCAGTGGTGAAGGTTGTTGGCGTTGGCGCTGGCGTATATTCCTGATACGGGCTCATACATTTTGCTTTCATCGGTATAATCGACTTCTACAAGAGGCACCTGCCCTTCTATGGATTTATCAAGAAAATCCTCACACCCGCCTATTATGAAAATCATAATAAACACTGAGAATATCGATATTGCTCTTTTTTTCATGTCTTTTGAAGTTTAATAAGTAATATTTACACCAATAATAAAGCTCGTAGGGACAGGATACACACCGGCAGCCTCCCCCTGTCCGGTCACCTCAGGGGTAAACCCGTTGAATTTAAAGAATGTAAATGGGTTCTGGGCTGAAAACCTTACCCTCACTTTTGATCCCATTTCGCTGCCCGGCAACAAGTCATCGAATGTATACCCGAGGGTAATGTTCTGGATCCTGAAGAATGACCCGTCTTCCACGAGGAAGGAGCTAAGCGGGGTCAGGTTCCATGAGTTCACCATGCCTGTTGCTGATGGATAGGAGTCGGAGGTCCCTTCGCCTGTCCACCTGTTCTCATACAGGTCAACATCAAAGTTGTAATCCGAATGCCATGCCCTGTTTCCCCTTAGCCTGTTCACAAGCTTGTTTCCTGAAACACCGTATACAGATAAGGAGAAGTCAAGGTTCCGGTAGTCCAGGTTGACCTGCGCACCATAGGTGAACCTCGGAATGTTGGCGCCCAGATACTGGCGGTCATTTTCATCGATGATCCCGTTGCCATCAACGTCCTCATATTTTAAAAATCCCGGTTGAACCTGGGGGTGTGCATCCGTATCGAGATGCTCTTCTATCTCTTCCCAGGTCTGGTAAACGCCGATCACCTTGTATCCGTAGTGGGAATAGAGTGGATATCCGACTTCCGACCTTCTCCGAAACTCCGCCGAGCCCGCGTCAATATATGGTTCTCCTCCCAGGTCCAGCACTTCATTACGTAACGTACTCAGGTTTGTGCTTATACTGTATCCGAGGTCACCTGTCCGGTCACGCCATGTTACAGAAAACTCCATGCCGGTGTTCAGTATCTCGCCCGCATTCCTGATCAGCCCGCCTGCCCCCATCAGGTTACTTGTCCAGATGGCGGCGTTTTTGGTGACCTTATAAAACCAGTCAATCTCTGCAAAAAGCCTGTAGTCAAAGGTGGAGAGCTCCAGGCCTGCGTTTGTCTCTTCCAGGACCTCCCATTCCAGTTCGTTGTAAAAGACGCTGGACACATAACCTGGCACGATCATATCATTGCCGAAAATATAAGAGTAGGGCAGACCGGTCATGATCTCCCTTGTGCCGGATTCCCTCGGTACGGCATTGTTTCCCAGTTGCCCCCAGCTGGCGCGAAGTTTTACACGGTCAAACAAACCCTGGTCCTGCATGAACGCTTCGTCACTCATGATCCAGCCCAACCCCAGCGACGGGAAGTAGCCCCATGTTTGTGTGTATTTATCTGTGCCGTCACCCCTGAATGTGGCATTTAAAAGGTAGCGGTGTTCATAGTTATACATCATCCTGCCAAAGAAGGACACCCCTCTTTCTGCGTACCCCCAGTCACCAACGGAGTAGCTGTCGGGGCTGGGGTCGGTGGAGTTGCTGAAGTACAGGAACTCCGGTTGTTCCCCTGGAACATCTCGTGCACCGCCGCTTACACCGCTCGCATCAACCCGCCTGGTAGAAAAACCACCCATGGCTGTCAGGTTGTGACTCCCGAAGCTTTCTTTGTAGGTGAGGGTGTGATCCAGGTGAATGCTGCTATGAATGTTGTGTGATTTGTTCAGGCTGGAGTTTTCATTTTTGAGCTTGTCATCCACAAAAAACTCCGGATAATACCATCTGCCACGACCGTTGCGCAGTTCATGGCTGAACTGGGTTCTGAAGATCAATCTGTCATCGCCCAGCAGGTTAACATTGGCATGTGCATTATACATCAGGTTAATGCTGCTGTTGAAGTTGAAATTGCCTGTAGCGTAGTGCAGCTGGGCTACCGGGTTGTTCACCGGGCCAACCAGATATCCCGCCTGAATCACCCCGGCAAACTCCCCTTCGGGCTCCCGCACCGGTATGGTGGGCACGGCATTATACATGCTTCCCCATACGGATGCCTCGTCGCGCGACCGATTGTGGTTCAGGACAATGTTGGTGCCCACCTCCAGAAACCTGTAGGGTTCAAAATCGAGGCTTGCTTTGAGGTTGACACGTTCATACTGGTGATTGGATTCCAGAAGGCCTTCTTCTGAGAGATAGCTTGTACCAACATGATAGGTTGTCCGTTGAGACCCTCCCCTGAAAGACAAAGAGTGGTTCATCACCTGGCCGACCCCAAGCAACTCGTCGTACCAGTCGGTATCGGTTGCCGGGATGGTGTATTCTGTTCCTTCATGCATGAAGGACCTGCCGCCCCAAATGTCAACCGATGGTTCCAGGCGAGCATAGGACCCTTGCTCTATCATCATGGTTGCATACTGCTCTGTGTTGGCCATCTGCACAAGATTGCTGCTCGAGTTGAAACCTGTGTATCCATCATATTCAATGATGATCCCCTCTCCAATACGGCCTTGCTTTGTTGTTACCATAATTACGCCGCCGGCGGCCCTGACACCGTAAATGGAAGCCGCAGAGGCATCTTTTAACACAGCGATGCTCTCAATATCATTGGGGCTCAACCAATTAATATTATCGTAGAACATACCATCCACCACATACAGTGGTTGTGCCCCTTGCATGGAGCCAATGCCCCTGACGATAATTTCAGGAGCCGATCCCGGGGCGCCCCTGTTGATCACCTGTACGCCGGGAACCGTCCCTTGCAGGGCAGATGCCGCACTGGTTTGAATGTTCCTCACAATGTCCGCTGCATCAATTACCGGAATGGGTGCCGTTAAATCGGATGACCTGGCAGTACCATAACCGATCACAACGATCTCATCCATGCCGATCACATCAAACACCATCTCAACATCAATTTCTGTTCGGCCTTCCACGGCAACTTCCTGTGTTCTCATGCCAATGAAAGAGAATACCAGGGTGGCGTCCTCAGGCACATTGCCTAATGAATAAAACCCATCAAGGTCTGTGACCGTTCCCCTGGTTTCTCCTTTGATCAAAATGCTCACTCCGGGAAGTGTGCTCCCGTCTTCGGCAGAAGTTACTGTCCCGGAGACTGTTATCTGGGCTAATGCACTGTTGGCGATTAAGGCCAGACATACCAGAATAAATAATCGTTTTCTCATGGTTTGTGTTTTGGTTTTGTTTATATGGTCTTAAAAAGCCAGCAAAGGGTTTGCCCCGAAGCCAGAATCCTCTGAGGGGGGCTGCCATCTTCTTTGCTGAACACCCGGGAAGGATGTTGCTTCCCGGGTGTTTTAAAAGACGATACCGTTTTAATAGACAAACAGCCTTTTTGTAACATTGGCTTCTTCATGGACCACCCTGATCAGGTATATTCCCTGGGGAAGCCCTGAAAGGTCAAAACGGACGCTGCCGTCGCCGGCCTGCCGCCGGTGGTCCACCATGCTGCCGGTAACATCAATCAGGCTTACCGAAGCACCTTCAGGAGCTTCTACATTTACCGTACCATGGGCCGGATTGGGAAATACACGCACATCGAACCCTTCGGCAACAACATCCTGGATAGAAACCTCATCGGGCGGGCCACCAAGCCGGATGTTGTCGAAATAGATGACGATGTCTTCTTCAAGGCCGACCGGTTCGACAAAGTCGGGCATGAACGCAATAATGTTCCACAGGCCATCCTTTTCAGAAAAGTCAAACACCATGGTTTCCCACTCTTCCACCTTGGTTTGT
>SLCY01000086.1 GCA_007125585.1 Bacteroidales bacterium | reverse complement strand
TTTTTTTTACTTTTGTGCCTGAGCTTTTGTCTGTTTATTTGCGAAATTGGTGCTTCGGTTGCGGTGCCGCATCATTGCACGTGCACCTTCAGGGCATTGATCCCCTATCGAACCATGGCTGGTATTTATATACATATCCCTTACTGCCGTCAGGCCTGTCATTATTGCAACTTTCATTTTTCGGTTTCGCGGAGCAATAAAGATGCGTTTGTCAGGGCGCTGTTGAAGGAGATTCATCTGCAAAAAAATTTTTTTGATGAACCGGTTGAGGGTGGAGGCGGACTGGATATTAAAACCATTTATATTGGCGGGGGGACCCCCTCGGTTCTTGAACCATCCGATCTGGCCAGGATATTTGAAGAACTGGCAAAATGTTTTCCTGTTGAAAATCCCATTGAGGTGACGCTCGAAGCGAACCCGGATGATCTTACCGGCGACAAGCTATCCTCTTTGAACCGGTTGCCGGTAAATCGATTAAGCATAGGCATTCAGAGTTTTCACCATCATGATTTGCATTACCTGAACAGGGTGCATTCACCCGTGCAGGCCCGTGAGAGTGTGAGCAACTCCCGCAAGGCTGGTTTTGAAAATATAACCGTTGACCTTATATATGGTATACCGGGGATGTCTGATGCCATGTGGGGTGACAATCTCAGGCAGGTGCTGGAGATGGGGGTGCCCCATGTATCGGCCTATGCCTTGACTGTGGAGAAAAAGACGGTCCTTGAATACCTGGTAAGAAAAGGCAGGGTCCCGGACGTGAGTGATGAACAGTGTGCGCAACAGTTTGATATATTGTGCGCGACCATGGAAAAGCACGGATACCAACATTATGAGGTGTCCAACTTTGCTTTGCCGGGGTATTTTTCGCAACACAATCTTGGCTACTGGACGGGGGTTCCTTATCTCGGGCTTGGCCCGTCGGCACACAGTTATAAAAACGGACAGCGTTCATGGAATGTGTCCAATACCGCTCATTTCATTGCTTCCATCGAAAAAGGCATGCTTGCACGTGAACAGGAAACATTAACACCGGTGCAGGTCTTTAACGAGTATGTGATGACCTCATTGCGTACCATGTGGGGGTGTGACCTCGAAAAGGTGCGTGACGGCTGGGGAGAAAAATGGATGTCGGACCTGGAGAAAAGGGCGTCCCGGTTCCTTGACAATGAGTTGATGACAATAAACGACCGCCACCTGGTGCTTACCGGAAAAGGAAAATACTTCGCCGATGGTATTGCCGCGGAGCTCTTTGTTGATTTGTAGTCACTGCTTTTAACCGCGCCCGCGCGGGTGGAACGAAAGCAGGTTCTCGCGCAGGTATTCCCGGCTCAGGTGGGTGTAGATCTCAGTGGTGGTGATCGATTCGTGTCCCAGCATATCCTGCACGGCCCGAAGGTCGGCACCCCCTTCCACAAGGTGTGTGGCGAAGCTGTGCCGCAGGGTATGCGGGCTGACCTTTTTTTTGATCCCGGCCGAGCGGCACAGTTCCCTGATCATGATGAATATCATCTCCCTGCTTAAAGCACGCCCCCTTCGGTTTAAAAAGAGATGGTCTTCAAAGCCCCGCGCTGCAGGTGTTTGATTTCGGCTTCCCTGCAGGTACAAGCCAATGTGCTTTAATGCTTCCCTGCCAACGGGTACAAACCGTTGTTTCATGCCTTTGCCTGTAACCTTAATGTACTCTTCCTTCTGGAACACATCCGATACCTTCAACTGCAACAGCTCAGAAACCCTGAGCCCGCAGCCGTAGAGGGTTTCTATGATGGCCCTGTTTCGCTGACTTTGCGGCTTGCTCATGTCGATGGCAGCAATCATCTGTCCTATTTCATGCACCGACAATACATCGGGCAGCTTTCGCCCGATGCGCGGCGAATCCAGCGTCAGGGACGGATCATTGCGGATCACATCCTCCATGATGAGATATTTGAAAAAAGCACGAACACCGGAAATGATCCTGGCCTGTGTGCGCTCTCCGATACCCAGGGAATGCAGCCAATGTAAAAAACCGATCAACTCAGCCTGCCTCACTTCTTGAGGAGGGATCCGGCGCCCTTCTTCAGATAAATAGGATGCGAGTTTTTCCACATCACCCGAATAGGCCGAGATCGAATGGTCGGACAAAGACCGTTCCAGCCTCAAATAATCAGTAAAACCCCGTATCCAGGTGTCCCAGCTCATGTGTATGATACCCCCGATGGGTTTGATCGGTTATCACAAAGGTAGCATCTGAATTGAAACAAGAAGGTTTTTTCCGGATTTGTAAGACAACCCCAATGCAGAATTCTTTATTTTTGACACCGGGAAACCCTTCACATGCGAACATGACGATCAATATGGGCTCCCATACTGGGGATGGATCAAATATTTTGGGTATGAAAAAAAGCAACAATCTGAAGATCATACATCATGTTCTCTTTCATCCGGCTCGTTTTTTCAGAGAGGTTTCAGCGAATGATCAGGATGCAAGGGTTTTTTTTGTTTCCTATGGGATGCCGTTGATGGTATTGGGAGCTGCGGGCCGTATGGTGCGTGTAATGAATCAGCATGCCCTGGAAGGGATGGCCCTCAGGTGGGACCAGTTATCGGGTGTGTTTCTGATAAGCCTATGCGGCTATTTGCTGTCGGTTTGGCTTGGTACACAGATCATTGCCAGGCTGGCCAGGGCGTTCAGAAGCAGGCCAGACAGGGATCATGCCTTGTTGCTTTGCATAGCAGCCTACACCCCATTCATGCTTGCCCAGCCCCTGGCCGCAATAAACACCGCCATGGAACCCATCTCCCTGCTGGGGCTGATATATGCTGTCTTCCTCTTTGGCAAGGGCCTCGGACCGTTGCTTGACACGCCGGCACAAAAGGCATTGGGCTTTACCATTTTGGGATTTTTTGTGTTGTTTGGGATATCCTTTATCACCATCCTTGTTTTGTCGGCATTGTTTATCTTTGGGGCCTCGTAGCAGCAACCATTCTTGTGTTATGTCGTTAAAAAGTGATCTGAAGTTTCCGGTGTTTCTGGTCGCCAGTTTATTGATCCTGCTGGTGGCCTCGGTGGTTTTGAGGCGTGACAATCATGGTGAATATGGCGGGCAGGCAGAAATAACCTTACAGGAACCGCGGGATACTGTCATCGACAAGGATGTGTTCGGTATTCCCAGGGATGTTTACCGGATTGAAAATGGGGTGGTTGAGGCCCGTCAAACGTTGTCCCACATCTTTTCCCGCCTTGGGTTCAATCAGGCCGATACCGACAGGGTCGCCCGTGAAATGAAAGATGTTTTCAATCCGCGAAGGATAAGGCGGGGAAACAATTATTATGCTTATTATGCCATGGATGGCAGTGCGGCGTTGAGCTTTTTCATTTACGAAATATCGGACCTGGAATTTGTGAGGATCGATTTTCGGGACTCCATCAGGGTCTTGCGGTCACAAAAGCAGGTATCCGTCATCCCGGGAGCAACCTCAGGCATTATCTCGTCATCGTTATGGAACACATTAATGGATAATGACTTACACCCGGAGCTTGTCATGCATATGTCGCGTATTCTTGCATGGTCGGTGGATTTTTATCGCATATATCCGGGTGACCGTTTCAAAGTGTTGTATTCCGAACAATATGTCGGCGACAGGCCGGTAGGGGTTTCCCATGTGGATGCTGTGTATTTTTTACACCGGGGCAGGGAGATTGAAGGATATCGTTTTGAGGCGGATACCATCAAAGGATATTTTGATCCGGACGGCAACAATTTGCGTAAGGTTTTTTTGCGTGCACCACTTGAGTTTGTCCGGATCTCTTCGCGCTATTCGCACAGCCGGTTACATCCCGTACATGGTGACAGGCGGCCCCATCTTGGCACCGATTATGCTGCACCACACGGTACGCCTATCCTGGCGGTAGGGGATGGTGAGGTGACCAGGGCGTCCTACACCAGGGGCAATGGCAATTATGTGCGCATACGCCACAATTCGGTATATGAGACCCAGTATTTGCACATGTCACGTTTTGCCAGCGGTATCCGGCCTGGTGTAAGCGTGTCGCAGGGCGATGTGATCGGCTATGTCGGCAGCACAGGGATTGCCACAGGTCCGCACGTCTGCTTCCGTTTTTGGAAAAACGGCAGGCAGGTGGACCATCTCCGGCTGGAATTCCCCAGCGGGGACCCTTTGCCTGAAGAATATATGGATGCATTCGTGCGCCGAAAAGAACTCCTGAAAAGTAAGCTGGACAACATTGTCTTTGAAGAGGAGCCTGCCATATAACGTTTTTCTCCGTTCATCACCCGCCATTCACCACTCAGATGGCCTGTCTTATTCTCAATAGTTTCACCAGCAGGTCTTCCAGCTTGTCAAGACGCAGCATGTTGGCACCGTCAGACTTAGCTTTTTCGGGTTCGGGATGGGTCTCGATGAAGATGCCGTCAACCCCGACTGCAACGCCTGCCCTGGCGATCGTCTCAATCAGTTGTGGAAGGCCACCGGAAACACCTGAGTTTTTGTTTGGCTGTTGCAGTGAATGGGTGATGTCGAGCACAACAGGTACCTGTAACTTTTGCATCTCCGGGATCCCCCGGAAATCAACCACCAGGTCTCCATAGCCGAAGGTGGTGCCCCGTTCGGTGACCATCACTGAATGGTTCCCCGCCGACCGGACCTTCTCCACGGCAAACTGCATGGCCCCGGGCGACAAAAACTGTCCTTTCTTGATGTTAACACTTTTTTCAGTCTTCCCTGCTGCCACCAATAACTCTGTTTGCCGGCACAGAAATGCAGGGATCTGTAAAACATCAACATGCTCAGCGGCCATCTGTGCTTCCTCAACGGTATGAACATCCGTTACTACCGGGATATTATAATCCCTGCCAATAGCGCCAAGCAGCTGCATTGCCTTTTCATCGCCAATCCCCGTGAAGCTGTCGAGGCGGCTCCTGTTGGCTTTCTTGTAAGATGCCTTGAAGAGATAAGGAATGCCAAGGTTGCCTGTGATCTTGATCACCTCTTCAGCGATCCGGAAACCCATCTCTTCATCTTCCAGCACACACGGCCCGGCTATCAGAAAAAAAGAGGCCATTGGTGTGCCCGGGATGTGAAAAATATGATTCAGTGAAGAATGTGTCATGCGTTTATGAATTCCAGTAAAGATTAAAGATTGTATTGTGCGGCAATGCTTCATGCGCGTCGCGCCTGGCATTCCCGGCTTTTTACAGGATATCTTCTATGGCACCCTTCCCTTCACGGATCACCTCCATCTCATCGCCTGTACAATCAATCACCGTGGATGCCTGGTTGCTGCCATTGCCTCCGGCCACCACAATGTCTACAAGATGTTCGTAGTTCTCATGGATCAACTCAGGGTCGGTGGTGTATTCAATGATCTCATCATCGTCATAAACCGAAGTGGAGATGACCGGGTTGCCTAACTCCTTTACGATTTCACGAGCTATCTTGTTATCCGGCACCCTGATACCAACGGTCTTCTTGCGGCTCTGAAAAAGTTTTGGCACGTTGTTGTTGGCATTCAGAATGAAGGTGAACGGGCCGGGCAACCCTTTTTTCATTGATTTATAAATGCTGGTGGTAAAAGGCTTGGTGAGATCCGAGATATGACTGAGGTCATAGCATATCAAAGAAAAGTTTGCCTTTTCAGGCTTGATGTTTTTTATCTGCGCAACCCGTTGAACCGCCTTGGGCTGATGAATATCACAACCAATGGCATATACAGTATCTGTGGGATAAATGATCACACCACCGTTTCGGAGACAGTCTGCCACAATCCTGATCAGACGCAGGCTCGGATTTTCCGGATGTATTTTAATCAGCATGATGTATGGTTTTTATGGTTGAACCATCACAAAGTTACATTTAATTGTGTTGATTGTCCCCGTTTTTTGAAGATATTCCCCCTGCATCCTAAAAAAGCAGGAAAATACTACCTTTGCCGGGACCAATATTGTTTGTGCGAAATATTCCGAATAGATGCGTTGGATCAGCCCTGGTATTCTGCCATTCCTTTTTCTGGTGGGGATTGCCGGCACAGCTTATTCACAGGATAAACTGCCGGTGACGCTTGAGCAATCTTTTTTCTTTTCCCCTTATCCCGATGACGGGAAAAAAATTACAAACACCATTTTGCAGACCATCGCCGAGGGTAGCGGGAAGCTGCGCGTGTTTACCTCCTACAACTTTCAAATGGATCTGCAAACGGATTTTTTTGTGGAAAAGGCGGGCAAAACAAAACTTTTTGTCGTCCCCGAAAGCATGATGGTAACCGGTGATACCTACTACCATGATTTTGACCTTTCGCATTTGCTGATTCCAAACAAGGCGGATTTTATGATCAGGGTCTTTTCTCCTGACCATACGATGATTTACTCCGGCATCTATGAAGGGATCGAAATGCCTTTAGCCGGTGACGTATGGTTCGAACTAGATGTTCCGTACGATGATGCAGCTGACAACCTGAGGGTTGAGTTCCATGATGCCAGCTTTTATTATGATGACCGCACCCTTGGACGGATCAGGCGATGGGGACAGGCATTGGAAACATATTATGCGGCACCGCGGCAACTTGAAGCGGCCAGGGACCTGATTGGGGATCTTGATCCGGATAATGTGGAGCAATTGCTATTGGGGGAGTTCCGGCTTTGTGAGGCAGAAGGTATTTTGGGCAAGATCCATTTTGCCGCCTTCAATCGTTGGTTGAATCTGGCAGGGAATGATCCTGAAGGAGTGCTTCGGGGATATGAGGCCTTGCGCCTCCAAACAGACTCTTTGCGCGAAGCCTTTAACCATGCAATCGTCCACATCGATTCAATGTATTATCATGTCGGTATAGATCTGGCTGCTGGGGACTCCCTGGCAGATGGCCGGGATCATTTTTTGTCTGCCATCGCCTACAATCCTTTTCATATACCCTCGCACCTGGCACTGACAAAGGTTGACATGCGGGATGGCAATAAGGTGGCGGCATTGAAAAGGCTGGGCCGGGTATACTCGGTAATGAACCCCATTGGTCATCACCGGGATGGTTCAGACCTGTTGTCAGACACCCTGCTGACCATGTTCTTTGAAGCAGCGCGCGCATTGATTGATGAAAGCAGGTATACACAATCGCTGTCGCTGTTACAGCATGTGGAGGATTTCTGTGATGAAGCCGGGTCACTATTCCCGTGTCCGCACCAGCTGCACCTGTTAGTGTCGGAAAGCCATCAGGGCATATACAATTCTTTCCTGGTGGTTGCCGGCAGGGCGCTGCAAAACGATGACCTTGACTTTGCGGTGACGTATATCCAGAGTGCGCTTGAGTATCGTCTTGTCAAGCAGGCCTATGTTGATCATCCTGAAGAAGCCCTTGAACTCCTTTTCCGGGTTTTTACAAGGAACAGGGTGCTTGCCGATCTGTTCGGCGTGCTGGGTGAATCCGGCGGTGCTCAACGGCATCTTGCGGCAGCTAAAGAAATAGCGCACAATCATCCAATGCTATTCGACCATGTATCCACGACAGGCAATGTCGATGACCTGCAGGCCGGGGTACTCAACTATGCAGCGGCGGGGATGACCAGGGAGAGCATATCCATGTTGAAATTGCTGAAAAGCCTTGGTGTGGCGTCATCCACAGTAGCCTATCATCAAAGGGTCGCCGGGGCAAAGGCAGCCGGACATTACAGAAAAAGCCGTGCAGAAACAGAAAAACCAGAGGCACTGGTCAATGAGTTGACCGGCGGAGACCCCTGGTTTCAAATTTTCGCCCAATCATTTATTGACAACTGGCGACGTTAACCTTCTTTCTCTTTCCTGCGGATGGTAAATCCGGAATGGTAGGCGCCGATGACCATGGCGGCTGTTATCAGGATGATGTTCTTGATGATATATTGACCGACGATATTCGGGATAAAAGGCACCCGGGTGAATGTTTCTGCCGGGAAAAAGAACAGTGGGGTTATCGTGCCGATCATTTGCAGAAAAAGCAACGGAATGGCAATGCGCATAAAGCGGCCGAAGATAAAGGTAAGTCCGATGATGACCTCCCAGGCCGCCAGTAAAGGCATCCCTACCGATTGTTTGACGATGCCAAATGTCATCACTTCTATGGTGCGGGTGGCCAGATCCTCTGCAGAGCTGATTCCCGGAAAGAACTTCTGGATCCCAAACCAGAAGAATACGATACCGATGCTGATGCGCAAAAGGATGACCCCGTGTCTTGCCATCCACTGGTATGCTTTGTTTTCGGCGGGTGTGGGTTGTTTCATGTTTTTTTGTTTTAAAAATGATTAGACCATGATGCTTCCTTGTATTTTTTACAATTACTTTTAACAGTCAACAGGCGGTTTTTGTTCTTCAGGAAATGATTGGGCTGCCGGTCGGGGGCAAACAGACCTGCATTGGTCTGTTTTCAATAACGGATGCCCGGATAAGCCTGTGGGCCTGCCTTTTTGATATGTGCGTTTATTATCGCAGGTCGGTTGTCTCCCCATCCCTGAAATCTGATGAGAGCAGCAGGTGTGCAAGTTGTCTGCCCGCCAGATTGGGGGCCACCAGCTCCCCTTTGTCCTTGAGTTCAATAAACTTTTGGCGGTGAATAAAATCACGTTCGGAAGTCCCTCTGATGGTGGTTTGCATTTCCGTGTCGATGATGCCCGGGGCTACCGCCATGGTCTCTGCCGGGTAGGGCTCGTTCCTCTGTTCTTCCGACACGCAGCGGCCAAACATGTCCAGCCCCGCTTTCGCTGTACAGTAGCAGCCCCATCCGTAGTAGGGGTTCTGGGCAGCCCCGGAAGAAATGTTCAGGATGCGCTTTTCTGTTCGCATACCGGTGGTATGCCGGATGAAAGCAGCGGTGAGCAGCATGGGGGCGATCAGGTTCACCTGCATGTGCATCTCAACAGCTTCAGCAGGACAATCCTCAACACGGCCCACCGGCTGGATGACCCCGGCATTGTTGACCAGGTAAATGCCGTCAGCATGCTGCTTGTCTATCTTCTTAAAAACCTGGTCGGCAAGATCAGGGATGTCATGGCTCACGGCAAGGTCGAAAAGAAAAAAATCCAGCGGACAGTTTTTTGCCGCTGCCATCTTTTTTAGTTTCTGGCTCTCGCTGCGGGATATGCAGAGCAGATAATGGTCCTCGTTGATCAACTCCAGGGCAAGGCCTTCGCCCAACCCTTTGCTGGCGCCTGTTATGATAAAGTATTTCATTTGTTTATCATTTGTCAAAAGATCGAAATGTCAAATAGGTTTAAGGGTTTAAGGGTTTTTAAGTTTAATGGTTTAATGGTTTAATGGTTTAAGGGTTGAGCAGGATGTTTATTCATCTTCTTCAGTGATTATCCCTGCAGACTTAATGGAGCCTGACATTGGATGGAGCTCTATTTCCAGGTCTTTTGCCGGGAGATGGGTGACGATGCCAAACTGGCTGACCAGCGTCCTGGCTTCGGCCCTTTTCTCTTCACCGATATAAAAAAACATGTCGGCGTATTCAGGGATGCGATAGTGTATGCCTTTTTCGCTTTGTCGCCTCGCCGGGGCATGCCTGGTATTTTGTTCGAGGATCTTGTCAGTGGCCTTGCTTCTGTTGTATGCGATGGTTGCCGCAAACCCCTCATCTGCATCGACAGGCTTTACACCCCCCTTGCTTGAGAAGCGAAACAAGGCATGTCTTCTTACAATATCTTCCTTGTCAGGCCTGTGGACAAATCTGTAGTGGATGGTTTCTTCCGAAGTGATGCCGGTGAAAAGGTCCAGGTAATCGCTCTCCATGTTATCCATCTCCGTGTACATGTATTCCAGCGCTTCCTTTGAATAATTGATTTCCTGGAACCCACTGATCAGGTCGAACTTTTTTTCCCTCATCTCGAGGATATAATCGGCAACCTCTTTGGCACGCAAATCCTTGCTCTTTTCCACCCAGCTTCTTCTGAGTGTTTGCCTTTGCAAGGTAATGGTGTCTAAAGGGACGGTTTCAATGATGGTGTCGACCTGTTCTTTCAGGATGCTGTCCATAAAATAGTTAAAGGTTGCATTGGTGTGATAGACCCCATAATCTTTGCTTTCCACAAATGCTGTTTGGTTTTCCGGGGCGTCAACTTTTTTGTTCACACTGTGCAACAGCCCAGCTTCATTCAGGGAAAAACGGAACCCTTGTGCATTTTCTTCCGGAAAGAAAATGGCATAGACATGTTCAGGATCGGGTTCGGCAAACCCGTTGACAGATACGGTGGTGATCTCATAATGATGGGAAGGGGAGAAGATCACGTCGTTTAGCCCGAGGTATGTTTTGGCATATTCTGCATAAGGGCCGGGGGTTTTCGTGGACCGTTGTACTTCCACATCAATGACGATCACAGTACGTGGCAATGCATAATAAGATACATTGCCGTAAAAACCAGGTTCCATCCCGGTAATCCTTTCTGAGGTGAGTGGCCTGGGGCTGCTGCATGCCGACAATAACAACATTATTGCCAGCAGTGCAAGGAAATGGTGTCTGTGCATGGGGTGTTTATTTTATCATGTTACGGAAGGAAGTCGAGGCTGGCATTCTTATCATACTCCAGTGTGGGTTGATCCTTGCGGAACACCTTTATTGTTTTCGAACCGATATGGTTGATCTCATCTCCTTCAATGCGCAGAATACACCCTTCTTTGATTCCCACAACGATTGTTTCCGGGTTTGCCACCAGGAACTCGCGGATGCGTTCTTCCCTGGTTTCGCCATTGTGGTTGGGGATGATGGCATCGGTGTAATGCGGGTTGATCTGGAAAGGCACCAGTCCGAGGGTATCAAAACTGGCCGGCTCGACGATGGGCATGTCGTTGGTGGTTTTCATCGATGGACATGCAACATTGCTGCCTGCACTCCATCCAATGAAGGGAGTGCCCGATTCAGCCTTTTTACGGATGGGATCCATCAACCCTGTTTCATGCATCATGTGCACCAAATGAAAGGTGTTGCCACCACCAATAACGATTGCTTCGGCTCCCTCAACGGCTGCAACAGGGTCTTTTGCCCGGTGAACGGAAAGAAGTCCGTATCCCAGTTTCATGAACACGTTTTCTACCTTGACGGCATATTCATCATACGACATGGTAACACCGGCATAAGGAACGAACAATACTTCCCTGACCGTGTCACCAAGAAAGCTTTTGATGTGCGGCTTCGTGTATTCCAAATATTCTTCTCCGTAATTTGTTGAATTGCTGATCAGTAACAGTCTCTTGGCCATGATGATGAAATATTTAATGATTTGAAATCTGCCCGAATGGTTGTTGCCAAACCAATGTGGATTAATGTGCCATGGGTTCAATCTGAAAAACACACGGGCTATTCATCTTTTCGCAGAATGACCCGCCATAACTTTTTCAAAGTTATAATAAAATTTGTTGATGGTGGTGCAAATCCGGTGGTTTTTCTCAAAGGATAACGGATTGAGGTTTTGTGTCAATCAGCAAACCGGAGAAAAACATTATTTTTGATCTTTCAAACCAAGAGGGAGTTCAAGCATGTTTGAGCTGGCAGAAAAAATTGGCGAGGGTAATTTCCGTGAGTGTTTTGCTGTCAAGGGCGAGCCGGGATTGTGTATCAAGCGTCTTAAGCCCGGCCTTGGCTTTCTGCAGCGCCTTCAGGTGATTGTGCTGCGTCGCCGGATGAACCAGGAAGAGCTGAATACTTATAACAATTTGCCTGAAGAGCTAAAACCCTATTTTAATCCCATTCTGGATGCCAAAAGGGAATATCTGTTGACGGCCAGGCCGCTCGACCATGACGGTATCCACTCGAAACCTGTCAGGGATTATGGGAAGATTGCCAATGAGGCATTCTGGGATGATGTGGAAAACATTGTCCGGTTGCTCGACAAGAACAAAATATGGTTTTTTGACACCTTTCAGGTGGGGACAAATATCTTCGTCCAAAGATTGACGGAGAAGACGTGGAAACCAGTCATTGTGGATTACAAGCATTTGGGATGGAAGGCGTTCCCGATGCAATTCAACCTGCTGTTCGATTCCGAAAAGAGAAAGAAGTTTTTCCGCAGCTACCGGCGCTTTGAACAAAGGTTCAGGGGTTAGGGGTTGATCATGTTGCAGCAGGCGGGTTTGTTTAATCAGTTCAGGGTTCAGCGATCCGTATGATATGTTTCCGGAAGACTTTGCCGGAACACAAAATAGTGAACACCAAACCCTGAACAGGTATCCTTTGTGTGGATCATTCACACAAAGGGCATCATGCGATCTTTCCTATCATGTCGGCCACGCGGCAGGCGTACCCGTATTCATTGTCATACCAGGAAACCACTTTGATGAATCTGCCATTGATCACCTGTGTCAACAGGGAGTCAACGATGGAGGAGTGTTTGTTGCCGATGATGTCGGCTGAAACGATGGGTTCATCGCAGAACTCCATGATACCTTTCATCGGTCCTTCGGCTGCTTTTTTCATCGCATTGTTGATGTCATCCCTGGTCACCTCTTTTGCCAGTTCGCAGGTCAGGTCTACCACAGAGCCATCGGGTGTGGGGACGCGCATTGCGAAGCCATCCATTTTGCCTTTCAGTTCCGGGATCACCAGTCCTACAGCTTTTGCCGCCCCTGTTGTTGTTGGGATGATGGACATTGCTGCGGCACGTGCACGACGCAGGTCTTTGTGTGGCGCGTCAAGAATGATCTGATCATTGGTATAGGAGTGGATGGTATTCATCAGCCCTTGCTTGATGCCAAAGTTGTCGTTCAATACCTTTGCCACCGGCGCCAGGCAATTGGTAGTGCATGATGCGTTGGAGAATATCTGATGGTCCGGTTTCAGATCATGGTCGTTCACACCCAGCACCACGGTTGCATCCACATCATCTGCCGACTTGGAAGGCACACAAAGAACGACCTTCCTGGCTCCGGCCTGCAAATGCTTGCTTATATTCTTCCTGTCACGAAAAACACCTGTTGACTCAACAACAACGTCAATGCCCAGCTCTTTCCATGGAAGATCTGACGGGTCTTTCTTATCATACACTTTAATGTTTTTGCCGTTAACGACCAGCTCATTGCCCCTGGCAAACACCTCACCGGGAAATTTCCCGTGAACGGAATCATATTTCAGCAAATGCGCCAGGGTGTTACTATCTGTCAGATCATTTACGGCAATGACCTCAACGTTTTCCCTATCCATGACAGCCTTTAGTGTCAACCGGCCAATACGGCCAAATCCATTGATCGCTACTTTAATCTTCTTCATAATCACTACATTTTTAATTTTTGAAATAAAGGAGTGTAAAGATAGTAAATAATGCTCAAATGGTTAATGGTTGGCTTTTGGCTGTTTGGATTATCGAATAAAAAAAGTTCATGTATCTTTGTCCTGGATAAAATAAAAGTTTTTCACTTCAGTTATTACACTATAAAACAATTCAGTAATTTAACTGCCGATGTTACTTTCCTTGTTATTTCAGGTTCAGAACGGAGCTCAGGTAGAGCTTGCTGACACCCTTGCCCAGGTGCCTGGTGCGGAGCATGAGACCATGACTTTTTGGAGCCTTGCCCTCAAAGGGGGCATTGTGATGATTCCCCTGGCGGTTCTTTCCATTGTGGCAATATACATCTTTATTGAGCGGTATTTTGCCATCAGCCGTGCTTCCAATGAAGAGATCAATTTCATGAACAACATCCGCGATTTCATACATAACGGCCGGATAGATTCGGCCAAATCGTTGTGCCGCAACAACCAGTCGCCCATAGCGCGAATGATTGCCAAGGGCATTGTTCGTATTGGTCGTCCGCTTGGCGATATAAATGCTGCCATTGAGAATGTCGGCAAGCTGGAGATTGCCAAGCTGGAAAAGAACATTGCGGTTTTGGCTACCGTAGCGGGAGCTGCGCCGATGCTCGGCTTTCTGGGCACTGTCATGGGGATGGTCCGTGCCTTTTACAACATGTCCATGGCCGGCCCGAATATTGACATCAGCCTGTTGGCGGGTGGGATCTATGAAGCCATGATCACCACGATCACCGGCCTGACAGTAGGTATCATTGCTTTCATCTGTTACAATATCCTCGTGGCCCGCATAGAGAAAGTGGTCTTCATGCTGGAGGCCCGCGCCACTGAGTTTATGGACCTGTTGCACGAGCCGGCATCTTAATGGCTGCCTGATGGTGTTTAAGGAGATGGGGGTTTTTGGAAAAAACAAATCAGTATACCATGGCAATCAAAGCAAGAAATACACGCAACTTACAGTTCAGCATGGTTTCCATGTCTGACCTTGTATTCCTGTTGCTGATCTTTTTTATGCTCACCTCGACCCTTGTGGCCCCCAGCGCCATCAACCTGCTCCTGCCTTCGAGCGACAGCAGGACCATGGTCCCGCAAACAGTAAATGTTCACATCAATGCGGAACGACAATTGTTTTTGGAGGACCAGCCTGTTGATATTGATGGACTCCAGGAGGGTTTGATTGACGTGTTGGGCGGTTTGCAGGACGGCACCGTTGTCCTCAGGGCTGATCATACAGTCCCTGTTCAGTTCGTTGTAAATGTTATTGACGTAGTAGAAAACATCAACAGCAGGCACCAGGTAAAACACAGGGTTATCCTGGCAACACAACCACGCAGGTAATGGAATCGTTCAGCAAAAAAGACAAGTCCCGTGCATTTGCCGGCACCGTGGTTTTTCATGCCGTGCTGCTGGTGAGCTTTCTTTTGTTTGGGTTGTCTACACCATTGCCTTTGCCGGAGGAGCACGGGGTGCTTGTTATGTTGGGTTATACGGAAGAGGGGGTAGGTGAACGGCAGCCGCTGGCTGCCCCGCCGCCTGAGCCACGTCCGGCGACTTCGCTGCCTGAAGCGGATCCCGAGGAGGTGGTCACCCAGGATACAGAAGAGTCTGTGCCCTTGCCCGATGAAGCTGCTGAGCAACAGGAAGAGCAGGAGCAACCTGAAGCGGAGATCCCCGATCCGGCCCCTGAGCCTGAAGAAGCTGCCGAGGAGGAGCCGGAAGAGGAGCCTCTGCCTGAGGTGGATCCCCGGGCATTGTTTCCCGGTCGCGACCAAAGAAGCACTGACCGGCAGGACCAGGGCGAAGCGGAGGAGCGCGGTGATGAAGGCAGGCCTGAGGGGGCTACCGATGCAGAAGACTTTGAGGGAACAGGACCGGGCGATGGCATTGAATACAGCCTCGATGGCCGCCAGGCCAATTATCTGCCGCTCCCCGACTACACCACCCAGGCCACCGGGAGGGTGGTGGTCCGTATCACCGTGAACAGGCGCGGGCAGGTGATCAGAGCTTCTGCCGGGGGCCGTGGGACAACCACTACCAACCAGACATTGCACCGCCTGGCCGAAGAGGCGGCCCGCAGAGCACGCTTTGACCTCCAGGCCGATGCCCCGGAAGAACAAACAGGCACCATCACCTACAACTTTATCCGTCTCAACTAGATGAGCTACCAGGAAACCCTTGACTATCTGTATAGTCAATTGCCCATGTTTCAGCGCATCGGCCCTGCAGCCTATAAAGCAAGCCTCGACAACATTCTTGCACTGAGTCATCACCTCGGTCATCCGGAAAAAAGTTTTCGAAGCATCCATATTGCCGGGACCAACGGCAAAGGGTCAGTGGCCCACATGATGGCATCGGTAATGCAGGAACAAGGATATAAGACCGGGCTGGCAACATCTCCCCATCTCAAAGACTTCAGGGAACGGATCAAGGTCAACGGAGACCTCATCCCCAAAAGTGAAGTGATCCGTTTTGTGAGTGAACACAAAACGCTTTTTGAAAGAATCAAACCATCCTTCTTCGAGATGACGATGGCCATGACCTTCGACTGGTTTGCGAGGCAAAAGACAGATATTGCGGTGATTGAAACGGGAATGGGTGGCCGGCTTGACTCGTCGAATATCATCACGCCTGAGTTGTCGGTGATCACCAATATCGGATATGACCATGCGCAGTTCCTGGGGCACGAACTGCCTCTTATTGCAAAGGAGAAGGCAGGGATCATCAAGCCCGGGGTGCCTGTGATCATTGGGAAGCGACAGCCCGAGGTGCAGGAAGTGTTTGACAGGACAGCTGCCCGGCTTAAAGCCCCCCTGTCGATGGCCGGCGATCTTTTTGCGGTAATGGATCACCGGACGGAAGTAAAAAACGGATCCCCTTGTCTATGGGTGAGCACCCTCCACCGGGGCAATCTGTCAGGTTATTGTCTGGGGCTGCACGGACTTTATCAGCTTGACAATATGATCACCGTCCTGGCGGCATTCGATGTGCTGAACAGATCGGGAAAACTGTTGGTGGGCAATGATGCCATTCGCAGGGGACTGTTGCATGTCGTCAAGAACACGGGCCTGAAAGGGCGATGGCAACGGATCGGCAAGCGGCCACTGATCATCTGTGATGCAGGGCATAATGAAGACGGCATTAAACAAGCAATGCAACAGCTTGCAGGCATACCCCGCAATAAATTGTTGGTGGTGTTCGGGATGGTTGATGACAAAAACCGTGCAGCGATCTTGAAACAGTTGTCTGCAGAGGCAAGTTATTATTTTTGCAAACCTCATGTACCGAGGGGGCTGGACGCAAAAATGCTGGCAAAGGATGCCAGCATCCGGGGCCTCTGCGGAAAGGTATATGATAGTGTCGCAGAGGCATTGAACGCGGCTAAAAAAGATGCGTCGGCCAACGACCTTATATTTGTTGGAGGGAGTACGTTCGTCGTTGCAGAAGTACTGTGAACCAGTGAACCTGGGCCGGCAGGACTCGCGCTCTGCTTAGTTTTCTTCCTCCTGCATCCTTTTTTCTTCCTCCAGTTTCTTTTTGGCCTCCCTTCTTCTTTCTTCCAGTATTTTCTCCCTGGCTCTCTCCCTGGCAAGATGAGACACATATTCCCTTAACTCTTCGTCCTGGCGGAAGCTGTTGAGGATATCACGATATTTGTTCATTGACAAATCATGGTCCTCGACGATTACCTGAACCATCCCCTGCATCTCACGCTGTATTTGAGTTACCTGCGGTGCAGCCTGGTTGAAAGCTTCAATCTCTTCACCGGAAAAGGCCCCTTCTTGCAAAGCACCAATCTGGACAGCCCGGCCGATCTGGTCAAAACGCTCTTTTGTCAAACCATACTGTTCAACGGCCTCAACGATCCTTTCCTGGGTGCTGCGCTGCAAAGAACTTACTTCCTGGTTGGTGTCAAAGAAAGCAAGCAACAACTCGTCTTCATATGGAAAATCCTTGTCTGCCCATGGGTCTTCCTCTTCTTCTTTCTCTGGCTCCTGGGCTGAGACATTCGCGGGAAAACTAAAAAGCAGGCCTGTGGCAACAAGAAATGCCGCAAAGAATTTTGTTGTCGTATACATTTTTTTCTTCATGCAATTCATCATACTCAATTTCGGTTTTGGAACTGTGATCAATATCGTGCAAAAATAATCATTATTTAAAACAGCGTATCCTTTTATTCGTTAAAAGACCTAAAAAAATAAATTTGTTATGGGTTTTGCCGGAAGAAGTCATCCGTAAAGTTCAACAAAAACACTTTTTTGGTGGCTCTTGTGATCGCGGTGTAGAGCCACCGGATGTATTCGGTATCTGGTGTCTTGTCGCGCAGAATGCCCATCTCAACAAAAACATGTTTCCATTGTCCGCCCTGGGCTTTATGACAGGTCATGGCATAGGCGTATTTAACCTGCAATGCATGAAGGTAAGGGTTGTTCCTGATGGCAGCCATTTTTGTCCTTTTGTTGGGGATGTCTCTGTAGTCGTCGGATATTTCTTCATACAGCCTGATGGAGTCTTCTCTTGAGAGTGACGGCCCTGCCACATCGAGGGTGTCGAGCAAAAGTTTTACGTCAAGGTCGGGCGTGTCGGGATAGTCAGTAAGCCGCAGTGTAACATCGGCGAACCGGAAGCCATATAATGATTCTGTGCGCCGTATCCGTTTCAGCTCAACGATATCGCCGTTGGCGATAAAGCCTGCGGCCGGGTCGCCCGGAAGCCAGAAGTAATTGTTTTTGACAACCATGAGCAAGTCGCCTGCATTGATCTCACCTTCCATAAAAAGCACTCTTTGGCGGATATGGTGATTGTACATATTCGCCCTTTTGTTTGAACGGCAGATCATCAGTGCTTCCTCCTTTCCATGGTCCAGGAAGGCACTTTCCACTTCTTCGGCAGCTTCATGGCCCTGCACCCTTATCACGTCGGGAAACCCTTCCAGGTGCAATGCAGGGAAGCCATTGGACATTTTCTGGACCATTTGCCTGATCAGGGTGGCATTGAAAAGAATGCCGCTATCGTGGGCCTGGCGGACCACCTCCTGCAGTTCGTACTCTCTGACGTTTACACGGAAACGTTTTTCAAGGAAGGCTTTGTTCAGGGCAGGGCTTTCTGCAGACATCACCGGGGGGAGCTGGGCGGTGTCTCCGATAAAGATCAGCCGGCAGTTTTTACGGTTGTAGACATAGTTTATCAGGTCATCAAGAAGGCTGGTCCCGCCGAAAAGGCTTCCCTGGTCTGTGTTTGTGCTCCATGGGATCATCGAGGCTTCATCAATGATAAAGACCGTGTCGGCATGCTTGTTGGTCTGCAACACGATGTGCAAGGACCCGTCGCCCGATGTTTGCAGGCGATAAATTTTTTTATGGATGGTGAATGCCGGCTTCCCTGAATATCCGGAGAGCACCTTTGCAGCCCTCCCGGTAGGGGCCAGCAATACGGCATTGGTGTTTAGGGCGGGGAGCATTTTCACCAGGCTGCTGACAATGGTCGTTTTCCCTGTGCCGGCATAGCCTCTCAGGATAAAAAGGGAAGCAGGGTCTTCCTCTCTGAGGAAAGCAGACAGTTCAATGATGAGTGCTTCCTGGTCTCGTGTTGGCCGGTAGGGAAATTGATTTTTAATGGCCTGAATGATGCTGGTTTCTCTCATAACGGGTTAGAACGGATAGCCGATCCCCAGGTTAAAGTTCCATTGGTTAAAGCCAGGCCATCCTTCCATCCATCTTTCACCGGACGGCATTGCCGGATTTCTCAGGGGGAAGGCTGCATCGAGCCTTACAAGAAAGAAGTTGAAGTCGAGCCGCACACCGGCGCCTGCTCCTATTGCGACTTCCCTGTAAAAACGATTGACTGCGAAATTGCCCCGGGGAAACTGGTCATTTTTTTCCAGGAACCATACATTGCCGGCGTCCACAAAGAGTGCGCCATGCCAGTAACGGTAAACAGGGAAACGATACTCTAGGTTGGCTTCCAGTTTTATGTCACCGTATTTGTCAAAACGCAATGCATCAGGTTCCTGGTATCCTCCGGGGCCGAGATTATAGATGCTCCAGGCCCTGACACTATTTGCCCCGCCACCATAATAGCTCTTGATGAATGGCATTACTTCAAGGTTCCCATATGGCACGCCTATGCCCCCCATGAGACGAAATACCAGGGTGTTTTTTTCATCATACACGCGGTAGTACCTGAAATCCGCATCAGCTTTTATATATTGGGCAAAAGGGATGTCCCGGATGGTGTAGTTGTTGTCTTCATTCCTCGAAAGTCCGAAACGGTTGGCAGCAAGGTACATCAGGTTGCCCGATGATTCCAGGTTGCTCCTGAAATAAAAGAAGTCTGTTTTTCTGTCAAAATGTTGGGTGCTGTAGGTATAATCGTATTTCATCCCCCCGATCAGGTGATCACGGTAGCGGCTGAGAATTAAGGGATTGGCGTCCGGGATCCTGGACTGGAGTATGGAGTCGTTAAAAATTTTGATGGAGCTGATCTCAAAAGGGGTGAATTGATGTTGTCTGCGGTTGTCGGGGTTCCACCGGAAGCCATAGCTGACATTCAGGATGTATCGCGTATAGTCGGGACGTTGGCGATAGTTGATACCCGTTTGGATGGTTGTTTTCGGACGGGCAGTTTGAGATATCGTTTGCAGGCGCGAGGGGAGCAGCAGTTTCGGGACATCGATGGATATGTCTGTACCCAGTTCCATGGTGTTAAAGGGAAGCCTTTGAAAGATCTGTTCATCGGCCGACTCTCCGGATACTTCCAAAGCCCCTTTGAACCTGAGGTTGAATATTTCTGCCCCACGAAACACATTTCTGTTCTGATACAGGAAGTTGCTTGCAACGCCCAGGTTACCTCCTGTATTCAGCCCTTCGGCTTCGACGGTGAAAGCATTGGATGGCGACCGGGTGAGTTCAACCATTACATCGAGCAACCCGATTGTGTCGTTCCGTGTCTTCGGCGGATCTTCTGTTTCCCTGAACTGCAGATTGACAAAACGGTAGTTTCTAAGGCCGGCAAGCGCATAATGGGTTTGCTCCACGCGGTTGATGGAATATAATTCACCAGGTTCAATAAATATGTTGCCGGCAATGGTTTTGGGCCGTATCTGCATCGGGCTGTCGTGCAGAAAGGTGAAAACGACGTCTTTGTCATCGGCTGCCCTGAACAGGGTTGTGTCAGCAAAGGGTTGACCGGGAGAGGTCCTTGCATTTTCCGGGGATATAAAAACTTCGTTGATAAGGTATTTTTTGTGCGGCCTGACCCGGATGCTGTCAGGATGTCTGGCATGACGTTCACGTGGGCTGTTGATAATAAGCTCCAGGTCTACCTGGTGCTGGCTGAAGGTGCTGTCGACCTGGAAAAAAATATAATCCCTGGAAAAATTAAAAAAACCCTGATCTTTAAGGTGTCTTGTGAGCCTTTGCCTTTCCTGGTGAAGCACATCGGCATCGTAGCGGTCCCCGCGGGAGATCAGTGATGCCACCGTGTCGGCATATACATACCTGGCCAGGTGATTGTCCTGGATGCTGTAGTCCACATTGCGGATGGTATAGGGTTTGTTCCCTTGAACGGTATAGGTTACCACCGCTCTTTTCCCGCGAAGGGTTACGTCGTAGTCAACTTCTGCATTGAAGTAGCCCTTGTTTTGAAGGTATAACCCAAGTTGTCTGCTGGTATGGTCTGCAAGTGCCGGATCAAAGATTACGGGAGGCTCCCCAATGGTGTTCTTTATCCACCTTTTCAGCCGGTTTTCCTCCCCCCTGTCGGCAAGTTGGTATACATTGAGCTGCAGGCGATAAAGACCCAGGATCCGCCGGTTGGGGGATTGCCTGTAGTAGTTGCGAAGCTCATGGGCATCCACCCCGGCATCTTCCACAACGAGCCGGTTGCGGTTAAGCAGGTATTGGCCCTCCGGAATGCGGCGCGCGGGCATACATGCTGAAAAGAGCAAGCTCAACGACGCCAGAAACAACAGGATATATTTGTTTTTGCGACTCACCGACTGTCCCCTGGATACCATGGTGCAAAATTAACCAAAAACTCCGGATTTTGAGTGTCCCCTCATATCGGAGACGGGTTACATTTTATTTTATTAGTTTTGTCTGGTAAGATTTTTTTTATGACGCTGATTCAGTCTATATCAGGCATAAGGGGAACCATCGGCGGCCGTCCGGGCGAGGGGTTGTCGCCTGTTGATGTGATGACATTTGCTGGCGCTTATGGCATGTGGTTGCGGGCCAATCATCAGAATGGACGCATAAAGGTGGTGACAGGCCGGGATGCGCGTACTTCCGGGCCAGTGGTCAGCCATGTGGTTGTTTCCACCCTGCAAGCCATGGGTATTGATGTTATTGATGCCGGGCTTTCCACAACACCGACGGTTGAAATGGGGGTGATACACCACCGGGCGCAGGGGGGAGTGGTCATTACTGCCAGCCATAATCCAAAGAACTGGAATGCGCTGAAGCTGCTCAATGGCGAGGGCGAGTTCATGACGCATGCACAGGGTGGGGAGATGCAGGCTTTTATGGACAGCAGCGCTTTTGCTTTCGTTTCTTCCGACAAGTATGGCAAATACATTGTCGATGATACGTTGCTGGAAATGCATATTGAAAAGATCCTCGGCTTGCACCTTGTCGATGCGGAGGCGATACGTCGTTCAGGGTTTAAGGCAGTGGTTGACGGGATCAATTCTGTCGGTGGAATTGCGGTGCCGAGGCTTTTGGAGGCTTTGGGTGTGCGTAGCGTTGTCAAGTTGCATTGTGAGCCAACGGGTGTCTTCCTGCACAACCCTGAGCCATTGCCCGAGAACTTGTTGCAGCTGTCATCTGAAGTGATTAAAACCAAGGCCCACCTGGGAATAGCTGTTGACCCGGATGTTGACCGTCTGGCCATCGTCAGTGAAGATGGTGAGATGTTTGGTGAGGAGTATACCCTGGTGGCTGCAGCCGATTATGTGTTGTCTCGGACACCCGGAAACACCGTCAGCAACCTGTCCTCTTCCCAGGCATTGGCCGATGTGACGCGCAAACATGGGTGTGATCATTATTTTTCTGCTGTGGGGGAAGCAAATGTGGTGGCGGCCATGAAGAAGCACAACGCAGTGATTGGTGGCGAGGGCAATGGCGGCGTTATTTATCCTGAGTTGCATTATGGCAGGGATGCCCTGGTTGGCATTGCACTGTTTCTGACGAACCTGGCGATTAACAACATGTCATGCAGCCAGTTGAAAAGATCCTATCCCCAATACCATATCTCCAAAAACAAGATCGAGTTGCCGGCTGACATCAATACAGGACGGGTGTTAGACAGGATGGCTGAGAAATATGTCAGGTACTCAACGGATCGTACGGATGGCCTGAAGATATTTTTTGATAAGGAGTGGTTTCATCTGCGGTCATCCAATACGGAACCTGTTATTCGTCTATATGCGGAAAGCGGGAGTGCTTTGCAGGCCGATCATCTGGCCAGGAAGGTCATGGGAGACATCAGTGAGGTGTTGAAAGAGCTGTAAGGATCTCCAGCGCCTCATCGATGGATGGTACGTTGCTGATGGTGATCACAAGGTGGCTGTTCGTTTCTCTTATTTTCGACCTTCGTGCATTGTTTTGTGCATATTGAAGCACCCTGCCAAAAGCTTCACTCTGGTAATAGGCTGTTTTTTTGCTATCCGGCAGGTGTGCAATGATCTTGTCCGCTTTAAGGATCATTTTCCAGAAACCAGTTTCCTGTGCCATCCAGCGAAGCCTGACAGCTTTTAACAGGCCGGTAACAGGTTCGGGAAGGGGACCAAAGCGGTCGTTCAGACCTTGCGAAAATGCCTCAAGCTGTCCTGTATCGGATATGCTGTCCAGCTCTTTGTAGAGCTTTAGCCTTTCTTCAGTATTGGCGACATAATCGCTGGGGATCATCAGTTCGAGGTCGGTCTCCAGGTAACAGTCGCTGACATGCCGGCGCGGTTCATGGCTGGCCTCCTTTTCTGCAAACAATTCTTTGAACTCTTGTTCTTTCAGTTCGGCGATGGCCTCGTCCAGTATTTTGTGGTATGTGTTCAGCCCAACCTCTGAGATAAACCCGCTTTGTTCTGCTCCCAGAAGGTTCCCTGCCCCCCTGATGTCAAGGTCCCGCAGGGCGATATTGAAGCCACTGCCCAGTTCTGAGAACTCCTCTATCGACTTTAATCGTTTACGTGCCTCTTCGGTCAACGTGCTCAGTGGTGGCGCCAGCAGGTAACAGAAAGCTTTTTTGTTGGTGCGGCCTACCCGGCCACGCATCTGGTGAAGGTCGCTCAGTCCGAAATGATGGGCATTGTTGATGATGATGGTGTTGGCATTCGGGATATCCAGTCCTGATTCAATAATGGTGGTTGAGACCAGCACATCGTATTCGCCGTGGATGAAGTCTACCATGATGCTTTCAAGCTGGCTGCCCTCAAGCTGGCCGTGGGCCACTGCTGTTTTGACATCCGGACAGGCACGTTGAACGATGGTTGCCACTTCAGCAATGTTTTGTACGCGGTTGTGTACAAAGAACACCTGTCCGCCTCTCGACACTTCATAGTCAATGGCCTCTTTAATGAGGGTTTCATTGAAAACATGTACTTCGGTGATGATAGGATACCTGTTTAGGGGTGGCGTGTTGAGGTAGGAAAGGTCCCTGGCCCCCATCAGCGAAAACTGTAGCGTGCGCGGGATGGGTGTGGCGGTGAGGGTCAGGGTGTCAACGTTGTGGCGAAGCTGTTTGAGCTTTTCCTTGGCAGCTACGCCAAACTTTTGCTCCTCATCAATGATAAGCAGGCCAAGGTCTTTGAATAGGATATCCTTGCTCAGGAGCCTGTGGGTGCCGATCAAAATATCCACCCTGCCGTTTTTGGTCCCCTCCAGCACCTGTTTCTTCTCTTTGGAGGTCCTGAAGCGGCTCATATAGTCTACCCTGCATGGGAAGTCCTTCAGTCTCTCACCGAAAGTATAATAATGCTGCAGGGCAAGGATGGTTGTGGGGACCAATACGGCGACCTGTTTTGAGTCGTTCACGGCTTTGAAGGCAGCACGGATGGCCACCTCTGTTTTGCCGAACCCTACATCACCGCAAATGAGTCTGTCCATGGGGGTGGGTGACTCCATGTCGTTTTTCACATCCATGGTCGCCTTTTCCTGGTCGGGTGTGTCCTCAAAGATGAACGAGGCTTCAAGTTCATGTTGCAGATAGCTGTCCGGCTCAAAAGCAAACCCTTCCTGGGCTTTTCTTATTGCGTAGAGCCGGATAAGGTCCTGGGCGATGTCCTTGACCCGTTTTTTTGTCTTTTCTTTGAGCCTGTTCCACGTATTGGAGCCCAGGCGGTGCAGGGAGGGTGTAACACCCTCTTTGCCTGTAAATTTGGAAATACGGTGGAGGCTATGGATGCTTATGTACAGGATGTCATGGTTCTTGTATATGAGGCGTATGGCTTCCTGCATCCTTCCCATCACCTCAATCTTTTCCAGCCCGCTGAAAATGCCGACCCCATGGTCAATGTGGGTGACGTAATCACCCGGTTTCAAAGCATAAAGATCTTTGATGCTGAGGGCTTCTTTGCCGGGAAACTTGTCGCGCAGCCGGTACCGGTGATACCGGTCAAAGATTTGGTGGTCGGTATAACAGGCGATCCGGTTAACATGATCGACAAATCCTTCGTGAAGACTCAGGAGCAGTGCGTCGTACGGAAGCTTCGGCTCCCGGGAACCGGCCTCTTGCAGGGTGCCGAAAATTTCCCGGATACGCTGTTCCTGACGTTGGTTATCAAAAAGGATGATATTGCGGAATCCGTTAAGGATATTTTGTTCGAGGGTGTTGAACAGCAATTCGAACTGTTTGTTAAAACTGGGTTGTGGCGCATTATCGAACATGAAACGTTCGCCTTTATCCCTGGCCAGATAAGGCCTGCCGAATTCAATAAGCCGGCGCTGACTTAATAGGTCAAGAAAAGATCCGGGGGACATGTAGGCTTCTTCCATAAAAAACCCATCATCGAACCCCTTGCGAATGACCTCTTCGCAGAAAGCCGTATTCTCCGACCATATGAGGGTATTTGCAGCCATCGACTCGATAATGGTTTCTTTTGAAACATCTTTTTGTTCCAGGTCGTCAATGTCCGGAAGGATGCTTGCCTGTTCCTTTATGGCGACCGACAGCTGGGTGTCGGGTTGAAATGTCCGGATGCTTTCTATCTTGTCGTCAAAAATTTCTATGCGGAACGGGTAATCGTTTGAAAAAGAATAAATATCCACGATGCTTCCCCTTACAGAAAAGTGACCGGGCTCTGCAACAAAGTCCACCCTTTCGAAGCCATATTCGGTGAGCACTTCCATCAGGAAGTCGACCGACAGGTTTTCTCCTGTCGTCATGGAGAGGATGTGTTTTTTGAGTGACCTGCGGGGTATCACTTTTTCCGCTGCGGCTTCGGGGTAGCTTACGACAATGGTACGTTTCGGATCGGTTGCCAGGCGGTTCACCACTTCGGAACGCAGCAGGCTGCCGGCTTTATCCTTTTCATTCGAACGGGCCGGTTTCTTGTATGAAGAGGGGAAGAAGAATATGCTGCGGTTTTCGCTGGCCATCCCCTCTTCATCCATGAGACGTTCGAGGTCGTTAAAGAAATACGCGGCCGATTCCTTGTCGGACAGAAGGAAAAGAAACGATTTGTTGATCTGGTGCAGGCATACCGATGCCATTACAGCCGGGGAGGATCCGGAAAGCCCCTCCAGTAATGCAGCTTGCTTGCCCGGTTTTTTCAGGAACGTGGTCAGCCCTTTCGCCGGTTCAAAGAAAAGGTGGATAAAAGCTTTCTTATTCAACACAGTCTTTCATTGTTTTTCTGGTTGCCCCTGCAGACAGGTATTCCGACTGCCGTTGAATGATAAACCCTGTCAGGGTAGTGATCTTGTTTTTTTGCATCATGGTGTTGCGATTGTGGGTTCACAACTTGGTTGTATGGTGGTTGTTGTCAGGCACGGGTTTTCTGTAAGGTTATTCGCCGGTGATGAATGATTTCAGCATGGCCAGTGCAGCGTTTGCCGCCATGATGGTATTGCGTTCCCTGTTGTCGCCGAAAACAAAATGCCGGCTGGTGACTTTATGCTTTCCGGCGACAGCGATCCATGTTGTACCTACCGGCTTTGTTTTTGTTCCCCCGGCCGGGCCTGCTATCCCTGTCACACCGATGGCATAGTCTGTCCGGAACACGTTCCGGGCACCCAGGGCCATGGCCTCTGCCACTTCGCGGCTCACCGCACCTTGTGCTTCAAGTGTCTTGAAGGGGACACCCAGCAGGCTTTCCTTTACCTGGTTGTCATAGGCCACGATGGACCCTTTAAAATAGGCTGAGCTGCCCGGCACGCTGGTGATCTTATGTGAAATGGTTCCACCCGTGCAACTTTCTGCAGCAGAAACCGTTTTGCCCTGCTCTTTTAACAGGCGGCCGGTAAGTCCTTCCAGGGTGTCGTCATCAAAGCCCCATATATATCGTGGGATGAGGTGTGCCAGTTGTTTAACTTGCGCGGCAATGGCTTCGTGCAATGACCCTTCCTCCGGCCCCCTTGCTGTAAGGCGAAGTTTAACTATGCCTGTGGAGGGGAGATAAGCCAGCTGCATTGTTTTTGGAAGCGCCTTTTCCCAGCCGGCAACGTGTTCTGCCAGCTGGGACTCTCCGATCCCATGTGTCAAAACGGTTTTGTGAATGATGTATTGTTTGCGGGGTCGTATCATCAGGGCGGGCAAGACATGACCACGAACCATTTCTTTCATCTCATATGGCACGCCAGGCAAAGCGATAAAGTCTTTGCCGTCTTTTTTGAACCACATGCCGGGAGCTGTGCCACAGATATTCCGGATGATATCCGCCTTGTCAGGTACCATTGCCTGGTCGCGGTTGAGCTCCGTGACGCTGCGCCCTCGTTTACCGAGGTAACCTTTTATGTCGTCGAGCACCTGCTCGTTCAGTACCAGTCTGGCGTCAAAAAACCGGCACAAAACGTCCCTGGTCATATCATCGTTCGTGGGCCCCAGTCCCCCGGTGATCAACACCAGCGAAGCAAGCGCATAGGCTTCCTGCAGTGTGCGCATGATCTCCTGCCAGTGGTCAGTGACCACCCTGATCTCCAAAACCTCAATCCCCGCAAGGTTTAGTTGTGAAGCAATCCACACAGCATTGGTGTTGACCTTCTGGCCGGTCAGCAACTCTTCCCCGATAGATACAATGATTGCCCCCATGTATGATTTTTGTCAAAATTAATGATTATAAGCTATGCGAGGGCAATTAGGTAATTATTTTAATTATTGATATTTTTGTCCGTTTTTGGAGCAGGTATAAATGACACAAGCCATGAGAAAGTTTAAAGAATCGGAGCTTATCATCAATCCGGACGGAAGCCTCTATCATTTGAATCTGCGGCCTGAACACATTGCCGGGACCGTGATTGTGGTGGGAGATCAGCAGAGGGTTTCCATGATATCGGGCTATTTCGACAAGATAGAGCATGAGATAATCAACAGGGAGTTCCGCACCCATACGGGATATTGTAAAAATGAGCGCATCACGGTGCTCTCGACCGGTATCGGGACAGACAACATTGATATCGTACTGAATGAGCTGGATGCCGCGGTGAATATTGACCTGGAAAAGCGCATTCCAAAAGAAAAGCATACTTCTTTGAATATCATCCGGCTGGGCACATCGGGGGCCCTTCAGCCTGATATTCCCGTAGATTCTTTTGTCGCTTCCCGTTTTGGTTTGGGTTTTGACGGCCTGTTGCATTTTTACCGCCATGACGATGCACTTACAGAGGGAGCCATGGCAGAAGCATTTGTAAAACATACCGCATGGAGCGACAAGTTGTCCGCGCCATATATTGTGCCTGCATCCAAATCGCTGCTGGACAAGATAGCTCCTGAATTGCGCCAGGGGATCACGGCAACAGCCAATGGGTTTTTCGGGCCACAGGGAAGGGAGTTGCGCATACCGCTTGCTTTTCCGGAAATGAATCAAAAAATTGAAAGTTTCCGTTATGAGAACCAGCGGATCATCAATTTTGAGATGGAGACCTCTGCCTTGTATGCGCTGGGGAAAATACTCGGACATCATACCTTGACGGTATGCGATGTGATCGCCAACAGGTCAAGAAAAGAATACAGCAAGGATTATAAAAAATCTGTGGATGAAATGATACGTTATGTGCTGGACAGGCTCGTCGGCTCCTAACCGTAAAACGTTAAACGAAACCACATGGCCAACAGGACGACAAACAGGGAAATACAGGCATTGGTGAGCATGATCGATGAGCCCGATCCGGATATTTTCAGGGACATTGCAGGCAAGATACGTCACCATGGCCATGATGCCATCCCTTTTCTTGAACAGGAGTTGGCGCATATTACAGACGAAAATTTGCGCAGTCGTGTTGGGTTGCTGGTGCAGCAGATCCGTAACGAGACGATTTTGCATGCGTTGACAGCCTATGCTGCAAGCAATGAACAGGATGATCTTTTGAACGCCTGGTTGCTGGTGACCAAACATCACTATCCTGATGTGCAGGAAGAAAACATCAGGAAGGAGATCGACAGGATCCGGAAGGATGTGTGGTTGGAGATGAACGACAATCTGACGGCTTTGGAGCAGGTGAAGGTTTTTAACCATGTTTTTTACAGAATGCACCGCTTCAGGGGGAATATTGAAGATTATCATCACCCGGACAATTCATTTATCAACAGGGTGTTGCAGAGCCGTCAAGGCAACCCGCTGAGTATTGGCATCCTGTATATGACGGTGGCCCGGAGGGTGAATCTGCCCATCATGGGGGTCAATTTGCCTGAACACTTTGTCCTGGCTTACATGGGTGAGACGATCGACACAGAAACCCTGCTGATGCGTGATGATAAGCCACTTTTCTATATCAATGCTTTCAGCGACGGTGCGTTGTTTTCAGAGAAGGAGATCAATGACTTCCTCCGTAAACTTGACCTTGATCCCATACCCACTTTCTTTGAACCGTGCAGCAACAAAGAGATCGTTTTGCGAATGCTGAACAACCTTGTGGCAGCCTATGAGCATAGTGGCGATCCTGCCAGAAAAGCAGGAATAGAGACATTGAGGGATGCCCTGGAGCAAATGGTATGATATGCGGGGCAGCGGGTTGCATTTTTCTTTTACTGTTTGTATGTTCTGCTTTCCGGTTTCGTTACAAATTGTTTCGGACAAGGCGTATAATTTTCAAATTCTTGCTGGTTAATGTCAGTGGATTCAATTACCTTTGCATGTAGTTTAACAGCACAATAAACTGTATCTAATAGTTTGTAAAACAGCTAAATATAATAACAATGGCTCAATCAGGCACTTTTAAACCATCGGTAAGCGAGCAACATGGAAGGCGGGGGTCAGGGGCGAAGGACCTGATCCAGCAGGATGTGATTCAGAAAATAATGGATCGTTATCATTATGCTGATGATGTCCGGGAGGTGATCAGGGAAGAAAACCTGTTGCCTGGCGGACTGCTTTCAAGGTTGCAATCGTGTTATCCGCAGTATTCCGGGATCATGGAATCGGCCCCGTTTTTATTTACCGGGAAAGAACGTTATGCCGGTTTGCAGGGATTCAGGGAGATCGTTGAGGTGTTGGAAAAGAATGGTATCGAGATCGGCTTTATCAGGGAGCGCGAACTCTTCATTGAGGTTTACCGTTTCCTGGCGACAAAGCATGTCCTTAACAAAATCGACTGGAATGATTTTGCAAAAGATTCATTGTTTCAGTTGGTGTTCCCGCAGCCGGGTATGATCAGGGATGATGTTGTGAAGGCTTACAGTGAGGCAGAGTCTGCAGGGGAAAGGGAAAGGATTGTTAAGGAATATCAGCGACAAACCAATCCCCATGACGGCAAACAATTGTTGAACAAACCATGGTTTGTGAACGAGGAAGGGGAGTTGGAGATCCTCAGGGGCAGCCAGCACAAATATCCCCAATGCCATCTGGTTTTTGATAAAACGACCCAGAACTGTTTTACTTTTTGCACCTACTGCTTTCGCCATGCCCAGGTCAGGGGAGATGAAGACATGTTTGTTCAGGAAGACATCGGCCAGATTCTGGGTTATCTGAAGAGGCATAAAGAGGTCAGCGATGTGTTGATTACCGGTGGAGATGCAGCTTATATGCCATTTGACAGACTTGAGAAATACGTTCTTCCGTTCATTGAGGACGACGGGTTTTTGCATATTAAAACATTGCGTCTTGGCACCAGGGTGCTTACCTATCATCCTGAAATGATACTGGGCAGGGATTATGACAGGTTCCTGGCCTTGTACCGGAAACTCAATGATCATGGGGTCCAGGTTGTGATGATGTCGCACTTTTCAACCCCCAGGGAGGTCCTGAATCCTTCTACCATCGCTGCCATACGCCGGCTAAAGGATCATGGCGTCGTGGTGAAGAGCCAGAGTCCTGTAATGAACCATATCAGCCTGTTTACTGACGACAGCGGAAAGGTTGATGTGGACCGTTCTGCCCGGAACTGGATCGACCTGGGCAACATTCTGGCCATGCTGTCGGTTGGCTTTCATTCAATGTATTGTGCCCGTCCCACCGGAGAACACCATTATTTTACGGCATCACTGGCGGATATCCATAAGGTTTTCAGCAAGGTTTACCGGTCATTGGCATCCATCAACCGCCCATCAAGGTATATCACCATGACCTCTTCGGCGGGCAAGGTATCTTTGCTTGGCACCCTTGAGGTGAAAGGGGAGAAGGTGTTTGCATTGAAGTTCAACGAAGGGCGGAATATGGAGTGGCTGGATGAGGTTTATCTGGCAAAGTACGATGAGAAACAAAATGCCATTGAAAAGCTTGAACCTTTTGATTCAGACAAGTATTTCTATGAGGATGAGCTTGCAGAGATTGAAAGGACCCTTGCCGAAAACCTGGAAAAAAGGATGGACAAAACGGAATGACCCACACGGGGGAAGCGATGATCAGGCCGCTAAGCCGGCCCATTTGTCAACGGATCAACCTTTAAGTTTCAAAAAAGATGATAAACAAAATTGTCCCTTCACCTGCTGAAGCGGTTGCTGATATTTTTGATGGTGCTCTTGTGATGGTCAGCGGGTTTGGTGAGGCAGGCAGTCCCATAGAGTTGCTGCATGCACTGATAGATCATGGTGCGAAAGACCTCACGGTGGTAAGCAACAATACGGGCAGTGGCCATGTAGGGCTTGCGGCGCTGATCGGGAACAGGCAGGTAAAAAAGATGGTCTGTTCTTTTCCGAGGACGACCAATTCAAAGGTGTTTCCCGAATTGTTCCATCGTGGTGAGATAGAGCTGGAGCTGGTTCCCCAGGGGACCCTTGCCGAGCGAATACGTGCGGGGGGTGCCGGCATCCCTGCCTTTTTTACTCCCACCGGGGTAAACACGCCGCTTGCTGAGGGAAAAGAGACCAGGGTCTTTAACGGGCAGACATTTGTGCTGGAACATGCGATACGGGCAGACTTTTCGTTGGTGAAGTGCAGGATGGCAGACAGGTACGGGAATTTGGTCTACAACAAGACGGCCAGGAATTTTGGCCCGGTCATGTGCACTGCTGCGGAAAAGACCATTGTTCAGGCCGCGAAGATTGTGGAGCTGGGCGGGATAGACCCTGAAGCGGTTGTTACGCCGGGCATTTTTGTAAACAGGGTCGTCGGGGTGAAGGACCCAATGGATGAGTCAACGCTTGTTGCAGAAGACAGGAGGTACCCATGGTAGATAACAAGAAAAAAACGGGCTGGGATGTTCATGAGATGGCAAGAAAGGTTGCCTTGGACATTCCCAATGGAGCTTATGTAAACCTTGGGATAGGCATCCCGGAGCTTGTTTCAGGTCTTGTGCCGGAGGGGCGGGAGGTCATTTATCATACCGAGAACGGCTTGCTGGGCATGGGGCCTGCTCCTGAGCCCGGAAAAGAAAACCCTGAGCTGATCAATGCAGGCAAGAAATGTGTCACGGCTGTCCCCGGTGCCTGTTATTTTCATCATGCCGACAGTTTCACGATGATACGCGGAAAGCATATTGACATCTGTGTCCTGGGGGCATTGCAGGTGTCGGAAAGCGGCGACCTGGCCAACTGGTCGACCGGCGAGCCCGGTGCCATCCCTGCTGTTGGGGGTGCGATGGACCTGGTGGCGGGCGTGAAGACCATTTACGTGATCAGCAAGCATGTCACCAAGACCGGCATGCCGAAAATTGTGAAACAATGCACCTACCCGCTCACGGGGAAAGGTGTGGTAGACAGGATATACACCGACTTGGCCATCATTGATGTCGCCGGCGAAGGCCTTTTTGTGAAAGAACTTGCACCCGGGGTATCTTTTGAATACCTGCAAGGGCAGACGGAAGCCAGGTTGAATCAATGAAAGCAGCCCTGACAGAGGTGCCCATGGGGTGCAAATGGCTCATATATGAATCATATTAGTTATTCAGCCACCATCACAATGCAAACAATAACATTTCCCAGAGACAACATATATATCATTCATGAACATCAAGGTGACAGAATCTATGAAGCCGAAGCGCAGCGGCGAAGAGATATACAAGCAGGCCTGTGAGGTCATTACCGGCGGAGTGAGCCGCAACACGGTGTTTCGCAGGCCCCATCCATTTTATGCGGCCGGTGCGTCAGGATGCTATGTTACCGATGTTGACGGCATCCGGCGTCTTGACTTTGCCAACAACATGGCATCCCTTATCCATGGGCACGCCCATCCTGACATTGTCAATGCCGTCATCGAACAGTTGCAAAAAGGGACAGCCTACACCATGGCTACCGAGGCTGAGGTGTTGTTTGCACAGTTGCTCTGTGACAGGGTCCCCGGATTTGAGAAGGTACGTTTTGTGAACTCGGGTACCGAGGCCGTGATGACGATGATCAAGGCATCGAGGGCGTACACCGGCCGCCCCAAGATTGCCAAGGCCGAGGGAGCTTACCACGGGACATATGATTTTGCGGAGATCAGCCAGACGTCAGCCCCGTCGCAGTGGGGAGACATACATCAGCCCAACAGCGTGCCACTGGCACACGGTACACCCCAGGGGGTGCTTGACGATGTGGTCGTTTTTCCCTTCAATGATATTGAAAAGACCATTGCCATTCTGGATCGGCAGGCAGACAAGATCGCCTGCGTGATCATCGACCCGGTGCCGCATCGTGTAGGACTTGTTCCGGGCACCAACGGGTTTGTTGAGGCATTGTATGACTGGACGCGCAAGAACGGTGCTTTGCTGGTGTTTGATGAAGTGGTCACCTTGCGTGTGCATTACGGGGGAGCCCAGGAGAAATATTCTGTGCGCCCTGATATGACTGCGCTGGGCAAGATCATCGGCGGAGGATTCCCTGTGGGTGCACTGGCCGGCCGCACAGACGTGATGCGCGTGCTCGACCCGCGCGAAAAAAAGATCCTTTTTCCCCATTCGGGCACTTTTTCAGCCAACCCGGTCACCACAACGGCAGGCCGTGTGGCCATGGAGCTGTTCGACAGAGAAGCGGTCCTCCGGCTGAACGCCCTGACACAAATCGCCATCAAGCAGATTGAAGAAGCCATAAAAATTGCCGATGTCCCCGTTTCGCTGACCGGTGCCGGATCCATGTTCCGGGTTCATCTCAGGGCAACCCCCCCGAAGACCTATCGTGAAGCCTATCAGCCGAAAGAAGTCGTGGCATTGGTCAACGAATTGTTGGACTATTTTTACATCCACGAACGCATCATGATGATCAACACCTGTGCCTGTATGTTTTCGACGGCCATTTCACAGAAGGAAGTGGATAAACTTACAGAAGCCATGTTGAACGGGTTCAAATTCATCAAGCCCAAGCTTGAGAAGATTCACCAGGATAATTTTCAATTGCCATGAGAGAAGTATTTATCTGTGATGCCGTGCGCACCCCGGTTGGCCGTTATGGGGGCAGTCTTTCTTCTGTCAGGACGGATGACCTGGCAGCGATACCGGTAAAAGCCATCATGGACAGGCTCCCGTCTGTGGAGCGTTTGCCTGTGGACGATGTGATGATGGGGTGTGCCAACCAGGCCGGGGAGGATAACCGGAATGTAGCGAGGATGGCGTTGTTGCTTGCCGGACTGCCGGAACATATACCGGGGGTGACCATCAACAGGTTGTGTGGCTCAGGGATGGATGCCATCGGTACTGCAGCCCGTGCCATCAAGGCGGGGGAGGCGGAGATCATCATCGCCGGCGGCGTTGAAAGCATGTCGCGTTCCCCTTTTGTCATCGACAAGGCTGACAAGGCCTTTTCCCGGGCGGTGAAGATGTACGATACCACCATCGGATGGCGCTTTGTCAATAAGAAGATGGACAAAGAGTACGGTACTGAATCCATGATGGAGACGGCCGAGAACATTGCAAAAGACCTTAAGGTCAGCCGTGAAGACCAGGATATCTTTGCGAACTGGAGCCAGGTAAAAGCTTTTGAGGCGCAGGAGGATGGATTGTTGTTTGAAGAGATTGTCCCGGTGATCATCCCCCAGCGAAAGGGTGATCCGGTGAGTGTAAGCACCGATGAACATCCCAGGAAGACCTCCCTGGAAAAACTGGCGTCATTAAAGCCGGTCACCCGCAGCAATGGGACGATAACCGCCGGAAATGCCTCGGGCGTTAATGACGGTGCTGCAGCCCTTTTGATTGCCTCCGGTTATGCCGTAAACGAATATGGCCTGACGCCGAAGGCAAGGATCCTGGGGATGGCGGTAGCCGGTGTGGCCCCCCGTATTATGGGGATGGGACCTGTGCCTGCCACCAATGCCCTTCTGAAGCGCCTGGGCTTAAGGCTTGACCAGATGGATATCATAGAGCTTAACGAAGCCTTCGCCGCACAGGCGCTGGGATGTATCCGCACACTTGGCCTGGAGGACGATGATCCGCGCATCAACCCCCTGGGTGGGGCCATCGCACTGGGCCATCCACTGGGCATGAGCGGTGCCCGGCTGGCAACCACCGCATTCTATCAGCTGCAACGTAAAAATGCTAAAAGGGCGCTTTGTACCATGTGCATAGGCGTGGGTCAGGGCATCGCCATGGTCATTGAAAAGCTGTGAGGCTTTTGGGGCAGGAAGCCCCCTGGCCAAAAGCATTAACATCCGCTGCCAATCATTCACAAATACTTCAGCAGGTTCTCCATCTTTATCCCGCGAGAGCCTTTGACCAGGATATGGCAGTCGCTGAGCTGGTTTTCTGACAACCATCGTGCAGCCTCATCCACACTGACAAAAACTTGAATGTTCCTGTCAGGACGGCATGCCGACTGGAAGTGACTGCCGACAAACAGCTGGAAGTCGAAGCCTTTTTCTTTGACAAGTGCCAGTACTTTTTCGTGTTCCTTTTCTGTTTCTTTCCCGAGTTCCAGCATGTCTCCCAGCATCACGGCCTTGCAGGGTACCTCCAAGCGGCTGAAATCTTCCAGTGCGGCGCCCATGCTGGTTGGATTGGCGTTGTATGCATCCATCAACACCGTGTTGTGCCTGGTCCGGATAATCTGTGAGCGATGGTTTTTAGGCTGGTATGACTCAATGGCTTCAATGGCGGCTTTGGGCGGGACGCCAAAAAACAGGCCTGTGGTGATGGCTGCCATGATGTTCTCGAAATTGTATCTTCCGGCGAGTCTGCTATTTGCCCGTCCTTCCATGCCTTTCACAGCTTTTCCGAAATCTTTGGTTACGCTGAACCCCACCTCAAGATAGGGAGATGACCGGATGATCTCTCCCCTGCAATGGTTTGTCCTTTTGTTGCCATAATTTATGGTATCAGAAGAGGTTGTCAGTTTTTCAAGTCGTGCATCATCGCTGTTGAGAAAGATGGTACCGTTGTTCCTTTCAAGATACCGGAACAGTTCTGCTTTTGCTGCGGTGATGTTTGCGATGTTTCCAAAACCTTCCAGGTGGGCTTTGCCGATATTGGTTATCAACCCGTGGGTAGGCATTGCCAGTTGGCAAAGTGCGTCAATTTCACCCTTATGGTTGGCCCCCATTTCAACAATAGCGACATCCAGCGGTTTTTTAAACGACAACAAAGTGAGGGGTACGCCGATATGGTTGTTGAGGTTGTTGCGGGTGGCTGTTGACGCGAAAGATTTTTTGAAGATGCCCTGCAACAGCTCTTTGGTGGTGGTTTTGCCATTGCTTCCGGTGATCCCGACCACGGGAATATCCATACGTTTCCGGGTTAAGTACCCGAGTTTTTGCAGGAAGGTGAGGACGTCATCAACCAGGATGTACTGTTCGCCTTTAACATGTTCTGCCCTGTCGACGACGGCGAGTTTACAGCCGGCCTCCAGGGCTTTTTCTGCAAAGTTGTTCCCGTCAAACTGTTCACCTTTCAGGGCAAAGAAGATATCGTCCTCGCCGGCAATCCGGGAGTCGGTGCAGGGCTTGCTTCCTTTGGCAAGGAGGGAGATAATCTTTTGGATGGCGGCCTGGTTCATGGTGGTTGCTTTGTACTAAAAAAACCCCATTTACCACTGCAAACGGGGTTTTTGGACAGGTTGTGCCGGGATGATTAATTTGGTGCGGGGCCAATCAGGTCCATGGCGCAGCGGAAACCGATGTCGTTGGTGGCTTCCCGTTCATCCAGGTACCTCCTGGTGCCGGGTGACAACCAGTAGACGCGGTCTCTCCAGCTCCCCCCTTTAAACACCCTTACTGAATCTGTAATAAGGGTTATTTCGTCAACATAGACATCCATGCCTTCTGCGATGGCTGATGCGGGGTCACCATCCCGGAAGTTGATATAATTGGCTTCCCTGTAGTTGCGGCGTGTTTGATTGTTGTCTTCCTCGAGGGGCTGCATGATCATGGAGCCATCTTCTTCGTCGAAGAGGATGTTCCCGTCTTCATCCCGGACAGGTACCTGAAATACATTTCCCCGGAAGGGGCGAAAGTCTGCCACTTGTTCGAATGAAAGCGGGCGGTACACATCCTTTACCCATTCATTTACATTCCCTGCCATATCATATAGTCCAAAGTCGTTTGGCCAGAAAGATTTTACGGCCATGGTGATGTCTCCACCCGGGTTTGGGTATCCGGCAACTCCTGTCAGGTCGCCTGCACCGCGCTGGAAGTTGGCTTTGAACTGCCCCCTTGTCCTTCGTTCGCTGCTTCTTACATGGCGTGTCTCCCACGGATAGATCCTTCTGTCGAGGATCTGTTCCTCTTCTGTGCTTCCAACAAGGCCAAGGGCTGCATACTCCCATTCTGCCTCTGTGGGAAGCCTGTAGCGGGGCAGCAGGATGCCGTCTTCCCAGCGTACGCGCCGCTCACCGGTGCCCCTGGGGTCGAGGTCTTCAATATTCCTGAGGACAAGCCCTTCGTATTCTCCCGCAAGATAGGCTTGCGTGCGGAAATGGTTCGCACCTTCCTGTTCATCAAGGTTCCAGTCAAGGATACCATGCCGGACAAGGAGCATCTCATTGACCCTGTCGGTACGCCATCTGGCATAATCTGATGCCTGTAACCAGCTGACACCCACAACAGGATACTCACGGTAGGCAGGATGCCTCAGGTAGTTCTCCACGTATGGCTCATTATAGGCCAGGGGATCACGCCATACAAGCGTGTCAGGGAGGGCGTCAAAGTATTTTTGCGGACTTGTCTGCCTGAAGATCCGGTTGGTCCAGTGCAGGTATTCCAGATAGTCGAGGTTCCTGATCTCTGTCTCATCCATAAAAAACGAAGATACCGTTACACGGCGCGGGATGTTGTTCCAGTCAAGCATCACATCCTGGTCTGTCCGTCCCATGACAAAGGTGCCGCCTTCGACAAACACCAGGCCGGGTCCTTTTTCTTGTCTTTGGAAATCAACAACCTGAAATCCACCCGTTTCCGGATCGTTGTAAGTCCACCCGGTTGTGTTTGAGGTATCCTGCTGAAATAACCCACATGCGGTAAAAAACATGGTGGAAACGAAAATAGAGAGAAGAACCGGAATCCTGCTCCTAAAGTTCTTTTTCATGTGTAAAAATTTTTTCTTTCATATTTCGGTCGCATGGGGTTCGCCATGCAATGACCCTCTGACTGTGTGTCCGGTTACCGTATTGGCCCGGTGCATGTGCAGATATGTTAAAAATGCTTTGGTCACAAAAATAACTAAAAACTTGGATAGTTTATTATACGTCGGTTAATATTTCTTTCTGCGCAATTAAAGCGAAATGCGATACTCAGTTCATGGATGGCATGATTTATATCAGAAAATCCTGACAAAGACCAGTCATAGCTATACCCGATCCGGTATTCATCCATATTGACTCCCAGCAGGAAGGTCAGCGTGTTATTGTTTGTGTGGCCGGGGGTTTCCAGCCAGTGACGGTACCAGACACCTGCCATAACAGGGCTCACCCCTGTATAGAGTCCGGCACTTACGTGTGTGCTGTAACCCTGGTGCTGGTAAATGATGTTTGGAGAAATAAAGAAACCGGGACTTTGGCCTGGCACAGGCCTCCTCTGTGCAGGCTCAATATAGATTCCCAGGTGCCCCGTATATTTTCTGTTCAGCCTGCCCGGATCACGGCCCTCGTTGCCATTATTATCCCACGAATAAAGGCTCATGTTTGGTTTGTTCAAATGGTGTACGGCCACGCCACCATAAATGGCATCAGAGAAAAACAAAATGCCTGCAGAGAAATCCAAATCATGGGTCCAGGTTATATCGGGCGGGGGTTCACCCGGATCGGCAAACTCAAACCTGTTCCACCTCAAATCGTTGCGGATATAACTCGCCTGCAACCCGAAATGTACATCAAAATCCCTCGTAACATTCAGATGGTAGGCATACATTGCCCCGATGCTGCTGCGCATCATGACCATGTTGGTCATGTCGCTGGTGACCATGACACCAAAACCACCCTGGAGGGCTTCCGTATACCTGTCGTAGGAAAAATTAATGGTAAACATGTTGTCTGCGCTCATTCTCAACTGTCTGTAATTCATCGCAATACGTGAGCATTTTGTAGATCCGGCAAAAGCCGGGTTCAGGTAAATGGGTGCGGAATAAAACTGGGAGAACAATACAGGTTCATGGGCCCGGACCGTATTGATAAAGCCAATCGTCACCGTCAGTATTACAAGAATGGCAAGTTTTGCGCGCAGCATGACAAGAAATGGGTTCATGAACACCTGATCAATATAACGAAGAATTTGAACGTACAAATATAAAGCAATTCATTTATTTTGTTTATCACCTTTATCTTTGACGTGCAAAATATCTGCCAGGGGTTTTCCGTTTTTTACAGGTATCGAACCATCACCCCTGTCCATTGTTATTCATATTGGTGTTTTAATGGTTTTTCAGAACATGGTTTTTTTTGACTGCACAATGCTGATCTATCGGCGAACATTTTTTTCATTTCTTGCCGGGCTCTTGTTTTTTGCTGCCCTGCCGGGGATGGCAGACACAAAGGGTCAGTTTGTGTCCCTTTCGTGGGAGCAACCACACCGGTATTATATAAACGATGAGGAATACAGGGAAGCATTATATTTTGAGAAGGCGTTGTTTGCTGACTCACTGCCCACCCTTCCTGTATATCATCACAGGGTCCGCAGTCCGGTTCCCCATTTTTCTTATCATTTCCAGTTGACTGACAAGCAGTTCACAGCTGTCACGGATGTTGAAGATGCGATTTTGCGTGAGGCAGGTTTTCGCCAGGGAAGCATCTTGTTGCACAGTGAAATGCAAAGTGCACGGAAAGAGCGTTATGACGTTGTGAGTTTTTATCCTTTCCGTTACGATACGTATGCAGACCGTTATGAAAAGCTGGCTTCTTTCACCCTGGAGATGGAGCATGCCTACGACCCGGCGTTGCAATATGGCAGGGTGGATCGATACGTGGAAAACTCGGTGCTGGCTTCGGGGTCGTGGTATAAGCTGTGTGTTGACGAAACGGGTGTCTACCGTCTGGGGGCGCAGGACCTGGAGGCATTGGGCGTTGACATCTCTTCTGTTCAAAAACAAAACCTTCGTTTGTTTGGCAATGGCAGCGGCATGCTTCCAGAGGCCAATGATGCGTTTGTTTATGACGACCTGCATGAGAACGCAATCTACGTTTCAGGTTCTCCAACGGGTTCCTTTGGCCAGGATGATTATCTTTTGTTTTATGGACGTTCGCCTGACCGCTGGTATTTGGAGCAGCATGGCCCCGATGATGAGGGGGCTGACTCCAAATGGTTGTTCCGTCGCAGGGTCCACCTTTACGACACTGAGGCCTGTTATTTTTTGACCACAGATCAGGGCCAGGGAAAGCGTATCGGACAGCAGCCGGAAGCATCGGAGGCAGTTACCCACCAGGTAACTTCTTTCAGGGATTATGCTGCGCACCAGCGCGACCTGAGCAATCTCCTGGGATCCGGACGTATATGGTTCGGTGAGGTCTTCGATGCCACCACCAGCCGGCAGTTCACCTTTGATTTTCCACACCTTGACATGGGTATGCCGGCTACTGTGGAAGCCTATCTGGCTGCCAGGTCGCCGCTGCCCAGCAGCTTCACGGTGAATGCTGGAGGTCAGCAGAAACAGATGAACATCCTGGCCATCAACCCGGCTGCCCACAACAGCGAATATGTCAGGACGGTTAATGACTTCATGGATTTTACCCCGGACAGCCCGGACCATGTTACCATAAACCTTACGTATAACAGGCCCGGAGTTGGTTCAAGGGGCTGGTTGAACTATCTTGTGATCAATGCAGACCGGCAGCTCCGTTTTACGGAGGGGCAGATGGCTTTCAGGCAGGTCGAACACATAGGACAGGGCAAAGTGGTGGCGTATATCCTAGAAGATGCAGGCAATGACCTGAAGGTCTGGGATGTTACTGACCATCTTAATATCAGCGAACAGCAGATGTCGCAACAAGGGGGCAGCATGCAGTTTATCCTTCCCGGAGACACCCTGAGGGAATTTGTCGCGTTTGACGGTACTTCCTTTTTGGCCCCTTCGCTTAATGGTGAAGTACACAATCAGAACCTTCACGCCATGGGACCAAAGGACATGATCATTGTGAGTCCTGAGGAGATGTTGACACAGGCCGGGCGTTTGGCTGATTTCCGGGCCGGGAATGATGGACTCACCATCGGGGTGGTTACCACGCAACAGGTATACAATGAATTTTCCTCGGGCACCAGGGATATTTCTGCCATTCGCAACTTCATGAAGATGTTTTTTGACAGGGCGGAAACCCCCGATGAGATGCCGCGCTATTTGCTTTTATTTGGTAATGGCACCTATGACAACAAAGATTTGCTTGGTTATGGGGGCAACCTCATACCCACATACCAGAGTTATGCTTCCCTTGCTCCGAGGAGTTCTTACATGACAGATGATTATTACGGGTTGCTGGGTGATCATGAAGGAGAGGACGCCTTTGGCGTTGTGGATATCGGCATCGGGCGCCTTCCGGTGCGCACGCCGGAAGAGGCGGAAGACCTGGTGAATAAGATCATAAGGTATAATCAGCGTGTGCCGGGGATGGAACCGGGGGAAGACAACCTGGAATTTACTGGTGTGGTTTCCAACTATGCCGACTGGCGAAACAGGGTTGTTTTTATTGCCGATGACGGTGATGGCAACAGGCATTTCAATGATTCAGAGATACTGGCAAACAGGCTTGCTGAGGACCATCCCCGGTATAACGTGAAAAAGATCTACCTGGATGCTTACCAGCAGATGACCATGGCCGGTGGGGCGCGTTACCCTGATGTGAACAAAGCCATTAACGAAGTTGTAAACCAGGGTGCCTTGATGATCAACTATATTGGGCATGGCGGACCTCGTGGCCTTGCCCACCAGCGGATACTCACCTTTGACGACATTGGCGTCTGGAACAATAAATACAACATGCCGGTATTTATGACGGCCACCTGTGAGTTCAGCAGCTTCGACCAGCCCGATCCTGAGGAGCTTTCCGCAGGTGTGCGCATCGTGCTGAAACCGTTGGGCGGCACGGCAGCGCTTTTCACCACCACCCGCCTGGCATGGTCAGGGAACAACATGACGTTGAACCGTAATTTCATGGATGTGGCGTTTGAAAAGGATCAGGAGGACAACAATCTTCGCATGGGAGACCTTATCCGTATTGCAAAAAGAAACAGCAGCGGCGCCAGCATACCGATGCAGCTCAGGAATTTTGTGCTGCTGGGCGACCCCTCCATGCAGATGGCATATCCTGAACACCGGGTGGTCACGGAAACGATGCCCGATACGATCAAGGCATATCAAAACGTAACAGTGACAGGTTACGTGACCGATGCCTCGGGGAATAGGCTTGATAATTACAACGGTGTTCTCTTTCCTACCATATATGACAAGGAGATGGATTACCGCACCCTCGGAAACAACCCCGGCAGTATCCCCGCCGACTTTACAATGCGCAACGCGATCCTCTACAAAGGAAAGGCAAGCATCATCAATGGTGAGTTTAGCTTTACCTTTAACGTGCCACGCGACATCGCTTACAATTTTGGGAATGGAAAAATAAGCTATTACATGGATGATGGGAATACCGACGGACATGGCTATCATCAGGACTTTGTGATCGGCGGCACCCTTGATTCCTTTCTGCCCGACACGGAAGGGCCTGTCATTGAACTGTACATGAATGACACCACTTTTGTATCGGGCGACCATACCAGTGAAAACCCGATATTGCTTGCTTTCCTCCATGATGAGAGCGGTATCAATATGACAGGAAGCATAGGCCGCAACATCGTGGCTTATCTGAACGAAAACCATAATGACCCCATTCGTTTGACCAACTACTATGAGGCCGATCTGGATAACTTTCAGAGCGGAAGGGTCGTATATCCATTCTATGGCCTCGAGGACGGGCATCATTCTTTGTCTCTACGTGCATGGGATACGCACAATAACCCGTCCAGTGCCACCATCGAGTTCATCGTCAGCAGTACCGGGTCGATCGTCCTGGGAGACCTGATGAATTATCCGAATCCGTTTTCGTACGATACCTGGTTCACGTTTAAACACAACCAGGCTTTCAATGAGATGGATGTGCGGATAGATATTTATGACTTGCAGGGACGGCTGGTAAACACAATATCCAGGGTCGTCTCTTCTGCCGGTTATCGATCTGAACCCATACACTGGGATGGGTTCAGCAATGACGGCCGGCCGCTGGGTAATGGGATCTATCTCTATCGTCTCACCATGGAAACACCGGATGGAAAGCGTTCGCGAATGACTGAAAAGCTGGTGATATTCAGGTAGGGAGGTTGAGGTTAAGGTTAAGGTTGAGATTGAGGTTGAGGTTGAGGTTAAGATTAAGGTTGGGGTTAAG
>SLCY01000096.1 GCA_007125585.1 Bacteroidales bacterium | reverse complement strand
GAGGTTGAGGTTGAGGTTGAGGTTTAGGTTGAGGTTGAGGTTGAGGTTGAGGTTGAGGTTGAGGTTGAGGTTGAGGTTGAGGTTAAGGTTGAGGTTGAGGTTAAGGTTAAGGTTAAGGTTAAGGTTATGGTTATGGCCCCGACTTTTAGGCATTTAGACATTTTGACATTTTTTAAACATGAACAGGAAAGTACAATTCCTAGATCTTGGAAAGATAGATTATAAAGAAGCATGGGATTACCAGGAGAAATTGTTTAAGGGGATCATCGACATCAAGATGAATAACAGAAAACATCCTGATAAACAAGAAGCTACGCCCAATTACCTGCTTTTTTGCGAACACCCGCACGTTTACACTCTTGGCAAGCACGGATCAGAGGAGAATTTGCTTGCCAACATGTTGGAGTTAAGCAATAAGCAGGCCACATATTACAAGATCAACCGTGGGGGCGACATCACCTATCACGGGCCGGGTCAAATTGTCGGTTATCCGATCCTCGACCTGGACAATTTTTCCCCTGACATCCATCAGTATGTGTACAACCTTGAGGAAGCCATCATCAAAACCATTGCGGAATACGGCCTTAAGGGTGAGCGTTTGGAAGGGGCCTCGGGTGTTTGGCTTGACCCCGCCGTACCAGTTAAAGCAAGAAAGATATGTGCCATAGGCATTCGCAGCAGCCGCTGGGTTACCATGCATGGCTTTGCCTTCAATGTAAATACCGACCTGAGTTATTTCGATCTGATCAACCCATGCGGCTTCACTGATAAGAAGTCCACATCGATGGAGAAAGAGCTGGGCAACCCTTTTGACTTAAAAGAAGTGAAAGGACGGGTTAAACACCACCTGGCCGACATTATTGGGATGCACATCATCTGACATGCATCGCCCTCTGCGAACCAGCAAATTTTCTTGGTTCTTATTTCCTGCTCCCCTACCCTGCTTCCGGAGCATTTTCCAGCACTTCCAGTGTCAGGCCCCAGAACTTTTCTACGGTACTGATCTCAATGGCTTCGTCGGGCGAATGGGCTCCTTTGATGGTTGGACCGTAGGAGATCATATCCATGCCCGGATATTTTTCCCCGATGATGCCACACTCCAGTCCCGCATGAATTACAAGCACCCTGGGCTCATCGGCAAAGAGTTTTTCGTAAGCTTTGCGGGCGACAGCCAGGATTTCGGAATCCATGTCCGGTTCCCAGCCGGGATAGCCATCCCCGTGTTTCACATTTGCACCGGCCAGGGTGAATACGCTGGCTACCATATCAGCGATATCCTGTTTGCCTGTTTCGAGTGAGGAGCGCTGGCTCGTGACGATGATCATCTCTTTCTCCGTCGTCTTGATGGAAGCCAGGTTGGTAGAGGTTTCCACCAGGTCCGGGATATCCGGCGACCATGCCATCACCCCGTGCGGACAGGCATACAAGGCATTCAGCAGGTTTTTCTGTTTGTCGTAATCGATCAATGATCCGGGCATGGCCGTTTCCTTCACGCTGATCTGCAGGTCCGGCTCATTGGTCTTCATCGCCTCTTTGATCTCCTTGCCAAGATCTTGGCATAGCGCTTTGAAAGCGCCTTTGTTACGCCCGGGAACAGTTAATGTGGCAAAGGCCTCACGTGCAATGGCATTGTGGAGATTCCCCCCCTTGATATCGGCCAGGCGTATTCCATGTTCTTTTTGTGCATTCCACAACAGGCGGTTCAGTATCTTGATGGCGTTGCCGCGTCCCTTATGGATATCATCGCCCGAATGGCCGCCTTTGAGTCCGGTTACCGCCACCTGAAAGGCTTCGTGGCCTTTCTCTGCGTTCACCTTATCGTGGTTAAAAGACACATGCGTATCAATGCCGCCTGCACAGCCAATGAATAGCTCACCATCATCTTCTGAGTCGAGGTTTAGGAGGATACGGCTCCTGACAAAATCCTTTTCGAGATTAAAGGCACCGGTAAGGCCTGTTTCCTCATCAACGGTGAACAGGCATTCAATCGGTCCATGCGCAATGTCATCAGCTTCCAGTATGGCAAGCTGTGCGGCCATGCCGATGCCATCATCCGCACCAAGTGTGGTACCGCTTCCTTTCACCCACCCATCAACGATCCGGGGCTGAATGGGATCGTTGTCAAAATCGTGTTCCACCCCCTCATTTTTTTCGCAAACCATATCGACGTGACTTTGCAAAACCACTGAAGCACGGTTTTCGTATCCGGCAACAGCCGGTTTGCGGATGATCAGATTGCCGGCCTTGTCCTGATCATATTCCAGGTCACGTTTTTTGGCAAAATCGATCAAAAAGGCCAGGATCTTTTCCTCTTTTTTCGAGGGACGCGGTACCTGGCAAATATCTTCAAACAGTTCCCAAACACGCTGTGGTTTCAGATGCGACAGGTTTCTTTTCATTGAAAATAATCATTATGGTGAATACATTGTTTTAATTTTCACGGATGGATGAAATCCGGATGTTCCATGTTGCAGAAGCAGCAGCCATCTGCACCCCCACTCCTAAGGGGATTCATGCAGCAACACGGTTGTCAATAACATATTGTCATACGAAGATAGGTATTTTTAATGTCATGACCGTTTCTCGGGATGCTAAACAATGTGGTGTCGTACGCCGGGATGATGATTTTGTGTCGGGCATCAGTATCTGATTGGGTCGAACCCTTTGCCATACACTCCCATCACATTGGCAACGGAGATGAACGCTTCCGGGTCTACCTCCTTGATGGTGCGAAAAACCATGGATGTTTCATATCGTCTGACCACCACAACGAGTACAGCGCTTTCTTCTTTGCTGTACCACCCCTGGCCGTTCAACAGGGTGATCCCCCGGCCGATGTCATTGGCTATCTTTTCAGCGATCAGTTCATATTTGGGAGAGAAGATAAACAGCTGTACACTGCGCCTGTGACCCATCAGCAGCATATCGATCGAATAGGAGGCCACGGCCATGGTGACATATCCGTACACCATCACCTCGAGCGATTGAAAGAGCAGGTATGAGGAAGAGATGATCGCAATGTCGAGGTAGAGGATTATCCGCCCGTGGCTTATGTTCCTGTATTTATTAATGATCATTGCAATAATATCGGTGCCTCCGGTACTGCCGCCCTGGGTAAACACCAGCCCTACCGAGGCTCCGCCAAGGATTCCACCCAGGATGGCCGACATAAACCGGTCGTCGACGATTGGTTCTGTTATCAGGGGCTGCAGGATACCGAAGAATACGGATAGCACAACTGCACTGTAAAACGTTTTTACGCCGAACCCAAGTCCCAGGCTTTTTACACCGATGGCCAGCAATAGGATATTGATCACGATCAGCGGCACTGCAACGGGGATCCCTGTAGCGTAGAATATCAGGGCAGACAGTCCGGCAATCCCCCCGCCTACGATCTCAGACGGGATCAAAAAAGCGTTCCATGCCAATGCATTGGCGAACAAAGCGAACGTGATGATTCCATATGTTTTTAAAACACTCAGAACTGGATGTCCCTTTTTCTTGTGCATCATCATCAACCATGTATTAATCTGTTACCGGCTTGGTTACCTGATCAGATTTTTGTTTTTCTCGATTGCCCCCCTGATCGCTTTCCTGAGGGGATCTGCTGTCCGAAAGATCATTTCTTCATCTGAGGGGAAGGGAAGCGGATCGATCCCAACCTTCACGAGGGTTTCTTCATCCAGGGCATTCAGGTCGCCCACAGCGCGTGCAGAAGAATGTTCGAAAACAGTATAGGCCGTCAATGGCTCGCGCATCAAAAGCCGCCGCGGCTGCTCGGAAACCAGTTCCAGGTCACCGTCAATGTTGGCAGATTTACGTTGTTGTGTTTCAATCACCGTACATGTGATGTCCTTGTATTTTGTAATCCTGATATCATTTCCCAATGAGTCTTTCATAACATTGCCACGGTCATCGAGGACATACTCAAAACCATCTTCAATGGTTTTTCTAAAAACCTGGTCTTTTTCGGATGTTTGGTTGGGCGATACGACAACAGACATCAGGTTGATGATCAGATAATAGTCGAAATCTATTGTTTCATCAAGGTCTTCATAGTAAAGCTCCAGCCACTCATCCTCGATACCTCTGGGGTCAACGGTCAGCATCCGTTGAAGGAAGTCGGGCGCCATCTTCAGGTGTGTTCTGTTATCTACGCTGACCAACACCCGGCTGATCCCTTTATAGCGGGCGTCATAAGCCAGCTGATGCACATCCTTATAATCAGCGGAATAATCCATTACCAGCAGAAACTTGTCATAGGCACTTCGGTAGGCCTCCTTCTCATCAAGGTCAAGTAACTGAATGGCTTGTGAATAATAATATTCTGCTGCCCCCCGTTGGGCCGAAATGATCTCTTCATCGTAATCAATGTAAGGAAATTGCACAACCCGATCGGGGAGATATAAAGGTGTAATTGTGCGGACCAGGGTTTGACGGTCTTTCATTAGAGTATAAAAACGCAATATCTCGGGGATATTTTGCACCCTGCCTTCCCGCTCCAGAAAGCGGATCCGCTCAGAATCCTGCTCATTGGCAATCATATAAGCGCGTTCAAGGACCAGGATCTCTTGATGGTTATCGGGTTTCCTGTGCAGTTTTCTGACTGATCTCTCAATGGCTGCGTCATAGTTGCCGCGCCTCAGAAGTCGTGAAGAGGAGGCACATCCGGTAAACAAAAGTGCCACGATCAACAAAGACAATGTTCTTTTCATTTTCGATGTATTTTATACCTAATACGTTAGTCTCCAGGTAGCCAGTTGTCATCTGAACACCGGGCTGATGTCAATCTGAACCCTATATGGTCTAACAGGCAGGTAACAAATGGCACAGAACATATCATTGTTCGGGCTTTGCGTCCATACAAGGTTTTTTTCTTGGATCACTCACCTGGGCAACACAAAGAACGGTGTTAAGGTTCAAATGAATTGTTGACAACATCAACAGGAGCATTATTCATGCAAGGTTCAAATGACCGATCCGTAAATATTATTCACTTCGTTATAAAAATAAAACATTTTTTGATGCCAAACCACACGTGTGTTCATTTTTCACCTAACAGCGCAATATGCTGATTTGTGATTTAGGTCGAGAGGGCCATCATCTGGTTTTATCAACATGCATATGGTTTTGGATTGTAATAACCCATGGGGGCGCTGGTGGTATTGCATTGCAGTAGTTACAGTTGATAAAAAAAGCCCCGCCATTCTGTGTGCAGGGCGGGGCTTTGTAAAATCCGGCGACGACATACTCTCCCGGGTGTTACCCCAGTACCATCTGCGCTGGCAGGCTTAACGACTCTGTTCGGAAT
>SLCY01000117.1 GCA_007125585.1 Bacteroidales bacterium | reverse complement strand
TCCCAGGTGAGTTCAAACCGTACTTCCTTTGACTCGCCGGGATCCAGGCCGATCTTTTGGAATCCCTTGAGCTCTTTGACGGGACGGGTGATGCTCCCTACCATCTGTCGGATGTATAGTTGCACCACTTCCTCGCCAAACCTGTCGCCGGTGTTTGTCACGGTGACAGAAGCCTCCAGAAGGTCATCCATGGCCATCTCCGTGTTGCTGAGCGTGACCCCGGAATATTCGAAGGTGGTGTATGACAGGCCATATCCGAAGGGATACAATGGAGAGTTGGGTACATCCAGGTATTTGGAGGTAAACTTGAACTCTCCTTTGGGTCGCCCGGTGTTTTTGTGGTTGTAGAAGATGGGTATTTGTCCGACGTGACGCGGAAAGCTCACCGGCAGTTTGCCGGAGGGGTTATAGTCGCCAAACAGCACGTCGGCGATGGCATCACCTGCTTTGGTTCCGAGGAACCAGGTTTCCAGTATTGCTGAAGCCTTCTCGTCAACGCGCTCCAGGGTGAGCGGCCGGCCTTTCATCAGCACCACGACGATGGGTTTATCCAGTTCTGCCAGCATCAGGAAAAGCTCTTCCTGCACTCCGGGGAGGCTGAGTTCGGCGCGGCTGGCAGCTTCGCCGCTCTGTAGTGCATATTCGCCGATGGCCAGTACGATCACCTCTGAGTTGCGCGCAGCAGCAAGGGCTTCCATAAAGCCTGTCCTGTCGTCGTCATCGATGTTGGCCCCCCTGGCATAGTTGATACGTGTGCGTCCACCCTGCCTGTTTTCGATGCCCTGGCGGAGGGTGACACTCTGTGTGTAGTCGCCGGCTGCAGACCATGACCCGATCAGCTCCCGTTGGTTGTCTGCCAGCGGGCCGATCAGCGCGATGCTCTCCACATCACCGGCGAAGGGCAACGTATTGTCTTCATTTTTAAGCAACACGATCGCCTGTCGGCTGAAGTCGCGGGCAAAAGCCAGGTTTTCAGGGGTCATCACCAGGGCTTCCTCGCGCTCCAGGTCGCTGTAACGATAGGGATCGTCAAACAGGCCCAGCTCAAACTTCATGGTCAGTATCCTTCGCACGGCCCGGTCAACATCTTCTTCTGCGACCATCTCTTCCCCGATCAGTTCTACAAGGTAGTCATGATACACCGCCCCCTGCATGTCCATATCCACACCGGCATGGGTGGCCAGCTCACCGGCGTGCTTCTCGTCACGCGCAAATCCATGAGGGATCATCTCATTGATAGAGGTGTAGTCGGTCACCACGAATCCGTTAAAGTTCCATTCGTCCCTGAGGATCTCCGTCAGCAGGTACTTGCTCCCTGTTGCCGGCACTCCGAACAGCTCGTTAAAGGCGGTCATGATGCTTGCCGCCCCCTCTTCCACTGCGGCTTTGAAGGGAGGCAAAAACTTGTTGCGCAGGGTGATCTCGGATATGTCGACGGTATGGTAGTCGCGTCCCGCCTGTGGCTCACCGTAGGCAGCAAAGTGTTTTGGGCACGACAGCATGGTGTTCAGCGCCTTGAGGTCGTCGCCCTGGTAGCCGCGCACTTTGGCGCGCGCCACCTCGGCCGTAAGGAATGGATCTTCGCCGGAGCTTTCGGCAATGCGTCCCCACCGGGGGTCACGCGTTACATCAATCATCGGCGCAAAAGTCCAGTGCAAGCCTTCGGCCGTAGCCTCTTCCGCAGCTATGCGGGCCGACTGCTCTATGGCCTCCATATCCCATGTGGCCGTCTCACCCAGGGGGATGGGGAAGATGGTGCGGTGACCGTGGACCACGTCGTACCCGAACAACAGGGGAATGCCCAGGCGGGTCTCTTCCACGGCAATACGTTGCAGCTCCCGGGTATATTCTGCGGTATAGGCATTAAATATGGCACCTACCATTCCTTCGCGTATGCTCTCTACATAGTGGTCGCGCATGAACGGTCCGGTGACGTCCATATCGCTTGTGAAAAGGACCATCTGTCCAATCTTTTCTTCGAGCGTCATCAGCTGCATCAACGAATCCACCCGCTGTGCCGTGCGCTCATCGGTAAACCAACCTTCCCGTTCAGGTTCAGCCGTGTTGCATGCTGCCAGAAATAACAGGATCAATAGTGTTGTCAGCTTTTGCATAATCGATCATTTTGGATTGTGTGTTGTATTAACTTCTGTGGACATTCATTCGATCATTGTCTAATCATGATTGTAATAAAACCCCAGGTTTCTGAGTCCCTGATGAATTTCTTTGTTTTTCATAAACAGTTCCCAGAGAAGTCCGGAGCGGTGGTTCTCTATCATCGCCACAATAGGGCCCTGGTCGATGGCCAGGTAATTGTCGGCATACCAGTCGTGGTGAATGGAAAATGCATCATAAAACCCGTATTCTCCCCAGAGCTTATCCCCTTTTTCCTCATAAAAGAAGCGGAGGGCTTTCATTGATTTTTCAGGGGTGTAGGGGAATGATGACAGGGCTGCCGTAGGGGCGATCACGCCCAGGTCATTGGTTGGGGAATGTGCCCGGTAGCCCATATGGTTATCGCTGGCTGTCAAGCCCCAGCAGCGGTCCGAATAGCCTTTGTAACCATTGGGGTTCTCCACACAGTGCCTGTGGTTGATGAGGGTGTGGTTCAGGTTTTGCTTCCAGTAACTGGTGTAGTCGTCATACAAACCGCGGGGATCAAGGCCCAGGAACGAATAATGGCTGAAGAATAAAGGTCCCCCATAGGGAAAGCCCAGGGGGAGTTTTATCCCATAGTAGGTTTCTCCGTTGTAATAGTTCTCGCTGTTCTTCCATCCCTCATGGTACACGTCGGGGTTGATGGGGTGGGTGGGCGAGGATGCGGCCAGCACGTAGGCGATAAGGCATTCATCGTATCCCCTGACCGGGTGGTCCATCTCCCATTCGAACTCGGGCGACCAGTGCCAGTACAGCACGTTTTCACCCTGCGTATACCACTGCCAGTCCACTTCATGCCACAGGCGGGTGATGGTTTTCCTCAGGTATTCCTCCCCGGGTGTGTCGGCAGAGAAATATTCCCTGGCTGTGAGCAGCCCCTGGATAAGGAAGGCTGTTTCCACAATGTCACCCCCGTTGTCGAAGGGACTGAAAGGCCGGGTCTTGCCTGTCGAGCCGTAATACCAGTGTGACCATGCTCCATGGTAACGGTCGCAGGTATCCAAAAAGTTGACAATGCGTGTCAGCTGGCCGACGGCCTGGTCGCGGGTGATGAACTCGCGCTCGACGCCCGCGACGATGGCCATGATCCCAAAACCAGTCCCACCGGTGGTGACAACGTCATTGGAGTAGTTCCTCTCATCGCTCCTTTCAACAGCCATGCCGGCATCGGGATGGGCAAATTCAGTAAAATACTTCAGCGTGTGTTCCTGGACCTTGTCCAGCAACTCATCATCAGACAAGGTTTTATTTGTCAAACTTCCGGCGCATCCCGAAAAAAGAAGCATGATCATCAGAAGGGTTGAAAACCTGCCGCTAATCCTGTAAAATTTTTCCATTCGCCTGTAATTAAAAGAATAAAAAAACCCTGTCGAACATGAACGCACAGTCAGGGCGCTGCACATCGTTATTCAATAAACAATTAACTTTTGCACCTCTATGTCGTTGCGCGCCCTGACACTCACCAGGTAAATGCCTTCTCTGAGGCCGGAAAGGTCAATGTGCTCTGTCGCTGCCTCAGTCCTTTTTTTGTACATCACCTTTCCACTGATATCATAGAGGGTGATGAGGCAACCGGGTTTGGCATGTACCATCACCCTCTCTTTGGCCGGGTTGGGATACATTTGAAAAAGCTGTTTGTCGCCAGCGGAGGTTCCCGGCACTGACACATCACCTTCTTTGAACCCTATCATGTCAACATACACTCTTCCCTCAGAAGGTTGGGTCACCTCTTTTTCAAAGATCAGGTCAATCTTTTGTATTTCACTCATATTGGGAAGGTTCTGGGCCCATTCAGCCACTTCAAGGTCTGATACGGGCATGGTGATGCGGTGCCATTCGGTTTCGATGTCTATGTAAGCGAAGCCCTCACCATCCACCCCCTGAAATCCTTCAATGTCCTGCATCCGTATCTTGCCTCCCGACACTTCCGTATCGGCTTTGATATAGATTACGATGTGGTCAAAATCACTGAGGTCAACAGGGGGGTAGGCCCACATATAATATATGGTATAGTCATTGGTGAACGACAGGTCGTAGTCGAGCTGCAGCACCACGCCGCCAAATTCACCTTCGCCGTGGATATCGGTGGCGGCAATGCTCCCTGCCGGCACAAACCCGGGCACTTCACGGAAGCCCCCCACGTTGGTATAGGCCACTCCGTTTTCAACGATGGTGAAATCACTGTAAATAAAATAGTCAACGGCATCCATTCCCCAGCCCTGGAGGCTGACGGCCAGTCCGTCGATCAGGAGCTGCGCTTCCCTTTGCCCTGTTTCCGATGGGGAAAAAGCAACATAGATATCGGCAGCTTCAAAAAGGCCCAGTTCAACAGGCTCATCGAGACCTTCCACCACAAAGTCGGCGGCACCGTGCCCTGTTACCTGAACATTATCCATGTTGATCGTCCATGTCCCACCACCCCTGTTTTGCAGCGTCACTGCCTGAGGTTCCGATGTTGTGTTGATGGTCTGTGATCCAAAGTCGAGCGATTCGGTATCGGTGGCAGGCACGGGTGTGTCGCCCGGCTCCGAAAGGTGGATGTCGTCGAAGTCCCACGAGACGATATTGTTGGTAATCCCGTCAAACACCCATGCCAGGCGGAAGCTGTCGCTCCCCACCCCGTGTTCCTGGCTGTTGACCACGGCAAGCAACTCGGTGGGTGCGACAAACGCGGGATCAACCCATTCCCGGATCACATGTTCGGTGCCGTCGGCGATAGCTATCACGCCAAGGGTATACTGGCCGGGGTCCTGGAAGTTGCGGATCCTGTACTTGAACGACAGCGCCAGGGTGTCCATCCCCTCCGTAACTATTTCAGGGGTGATCAGATAAAACCGTCCCGTCTTTTCGGGCTGCCACCAGAAGACCATCTCCGGCGGCTCCCCTCCGGCATTGTTCAGGTTGAACGCCTCCCAGTTCCTGGTGTCGCTCTCCCATCCCTGCGGGACACCACCCTGTACCAGGGCGGAAAAGTCTTCCTCCCAGGGCAGCTCGGTGACGGTGGGGTCGAAGCATTCGCCCGTCAGGACAACGTTCTTTCCGTGAATGGTAAGAGAGGCAATATGTTCACCGGTGGTTTGTGGCGCAAACATCACATATATCACGGCGCTCTCCCCCCCTTCGAGCGATACGCTGCCATCGACCGGATGCAATATGAAGTGGGGGGCACCCGTGCCTGTAATTTCCATGTCGCCGGGATGAAGGTGCACCACACCTCCTCCAATATTCTCGAGTGTCACCGTCAAGGAGTCGGACCCGGTATTGATCTGTTGCAACCCAAAATCATATTGCGC